>VGEI01000076.1 GCA_016869415.1 Alphaproteobacteria bacterium | reverse complement strand
CGTCGGGGAGCCAGCCGAGCGCCCGGCAGAGATCGATCGCCGCCGAGACCCGAGGGATAGCCAGCGGATGCTTGCCGCCGTAGCGCGAGCGGCGATAGATCTCGCTGCCGATGAAGAGCGGCCGGGTCAGCATCGCCGCCTACGATGTCAGGCGAGCGCGGCGATCTCAACTGCCGCATCCACCAAATGCTGGCCGCCGGGGAAGTAAGTGCCGACATAACCGCACCCTTTGTTCCCTTGCCCAGAGAGTATTACAGTATTACTATGTAATACGTATTACAGGAGACACCGATGCCCGCGCCCATGTCTGTGTCGAAGCTGACCGTGAAACACCAGGCAACCATCCCGGCGGCGGTTCGGCGCAAGCTCGGCCTCAAGGCTGGATCGCGCATCGGTTTCATGATCCGCGGAGACCAGGTCGTCCTACGGCGCATCGAGCCGATCGATGCCGGTTTCCTGAAGCTTGCATCCGACAGCTTTGCCGACTGGAACGCACCGGAGGCCGAAGAGGCGTTCCGTGACCTATAAGAAATGGGACGTGGTCGCCGTCCCCTTCCCCTTCATCGAAGGCACAGAGGCCAAGAGGCGCCCGGCCCTGATCGTCTCATCCGACGCGCTCCACAAGGCGCACCGGGTCTATTGGACGATGATGATAACCACCGCCAAGGCGGGGACGCGGCTCGACGACATACCACTCGGCAATCACAAGACCGCCGGGCTGCCGGCAGACTGCGTCATCCGGCCGAACCGGATCGCCACGCTTGGCGAAGCCCAGATCGACCGGCGGATCGGCACGATCGGCGTCAAAGAGCGGAACCTCGTCGCCAGCGTAGCCAAGCGCTACCTGGGATAGCTAGCGCATCGTGAAACTCGAATCCCGCTCACAGCTGGCCCCAGCCGCTCCACGCTGGCGGTCGGGCTATCGATGAATAGCGGATGGGTCACGACCGGGCGTTCCTGCCTACTTCTGTAGACGATAGAAGCTGAAACGAAGCAAGCATCTGGCGTTAAGCTTAGTTAAGAAGCATTCTTTGGGCGATCAACTTCGGTCGCGGCATGGCGCAAACCAACTTTGAAGTCTACGCCTTCGACGGGGCGCGCTGGACAATTCAGCAGACTTATAGCGGCGACCAGCGGGAGGCGGCGCTCGACCTCGCCAAGGAACTCTACGCGCAAGCGCACATCAAGGGCGTTCGCGTCGTCGAAGACAGCTATGACGAGGCCGGCGGAGAATCGAGCCAGAAGACCGTCCTCTCCCGGACCAAGTCCGACGACGTTCCCAAGAACCTGAACAAGGAGATCAAGCAGCCTCCTGCACCGTTGCCCAAGCCGAAGCCCGAGCCGCCCAAGCCGGCCTTTGTCGCCTCGAAGCCGGTGCCCGGCGCTCCGGTGCCACGCCAGAGCAAGGCACCGCCGGCAGCACGCCAACCAGCCAGCGCGCCGCCACCGGCGGTGACGCAGGCGCTGCTTGCCTATCTCACCCCCGGACGCGTCATCGCCGCTGTCGCCGGCAGCGGCCTTCTTGCCGCGGGCGGCAGCTTCCTGCTGGCACAGGTGCCGGCCGATGCCGCGATGCTGCACACGATGCGTAACGTCCTGGGCACCAACTATCTCCTCGCCATGGCGATCGCCCTGTTCGGGCTCGGGTTGCTGACGTCCGGCCTCGCTCTCCTGCTCAGCGCGCCGCCGCGCGTCGCCACGGCTTCGCCCGCTCCGCCCGAGCTGGCCGTCGAGGCGGCGGCGGAACCCGCCCCGACACCTCCCGTAGTCAGCGCGCGCTTTCCAACGATCGAGTTCGAAGAGGACGAGCCCGATATCCCGGCGGGCGCCGAGCTCGCCAGCGAAGCGCTGCAGGTCATCGCCTTCTTCCACGACAGCCTCGCGGCGCTGGCGCGCGACGGCGTCTACATGACGGACGGACGGCTCGACGCCTTCAACTGGTTCGGCTGTCACCTCTTCTTCGCCGGCCTGGCCGAGGAGGAGGCGCGCCGCCGCCAGTGGGACCGTCCCACCTGCCAGCGGATCATCGCCGCCGGCATGAAGGCGGTGCTGGCCGACCCGCGCCACGCCGCGCGCTTCGCCGCCCGCTACGAGGACTATCTGACCGAGCCGCGCGCACTCGCCATGTTCAACCGCGGCCTCGACTCCAGCTCCCACCGCCATGCTGGCGACCCGGCGGCCAGGGAGGGGCTGCGGCAGGCGCTGGAAGAGTGGAACAAGCGTGGCAGCGAGGGGCGCGCCGGCGACCATGTCTGCGTCATGTTCACCGACATCGCCGGCTCGACCGAGTTTGCCCAGACCCACGGCGACGCGCAGCATTTCGAGGTCGTGCAGGCGCATAACCGCATCGTGCGCTCGGCGCTGGAGGAATATTCCGGCCGCGAGATCAAGCACACCGGCGACGGCATCATGGCCGCCTTCGATGACGGCGACCTCGCCGCCCGGGCGGCGCTGCAGATCCAGCGCGAGATCGCCGCCCACCGCGAGGTTAATCCGCAGCTCGGCATGTTCCTGCGCATCGGCCTGGCGGCGGGCGAGCCGATCCGGGCGGGCGACGACCTCTTCGGCTCGACGGTTTAGCTCGCGGCCCGCATCTGTGCCTTTGCCCAGCCCGGCCAGGTCGTTGCCGGCGACGCCGTGCGCAGTGTGACCGAGGCGCTCAACGTGCGCTTCAACGATTTGGGCGAGCAATCGCTCAGAGGCTTCAAGCAGCCTGTCCGCCTGCACGCGGTGGTCGAGATCTGAGCACCGGCGTTCACGCCGGCTTGCCAAGCCGGCCGCCCCGGAGCATATAGAGCGCGCCAATCACCTGGGGGTGCTGCCGGTCTCCGGCGGCTGAGAACATACCCCGCTAACCTGATCCGGGTAATGCCGGCGTAGGGATGCGTGACCACGATCAGCGATCCGTCCCGTTCCAGGGCTCTCCCCACAAGCCCACCCGCCGTGTCGGTGCACGCGGCACGCCTAGACTACGGCGGCACGCCGCTGTTCGACGAGCTCGACTTCAGCTTGGCCGCCGGCCAATGGACCTGTGTCCTCGGGCCGAGCGGCGTCGGTAAGACCACGCTGCTCCGCCTGATCGCCGGTCTGGAGGAGGCTGCGGCCGGGACGAGCATCGCCGCCGGCGACGGCAGACCGCTTGCCGGCCGCGTCGCCTGGATGGGCCAGCAGGATCTGCTGCTGCCCTGGCTCTCGGCACTCGACAACGCCCTGCTCGGTGCCCGGCTGCGCGGCGAGCCGGACCCCGGTAGCGAGCGGCGGAGTGCAGCGATCGAGCTGCTGAAGCTCGTCGGCCTCGGCGGGCGGCTGGCGGCGCGGCCGGCTGAGCTTTCGGGCGGGCAGCGCCAGCGTGTGGCGCTGGTGCGCACGCTGATTGAGGACCGGCCGGTGATCCTGATGGACGAGCCGTTTTCCTCGCTCGACAGCGTGACGCGCTGGAAGCTGCAAGAGCTGGCCGTCGAGCTGCTCGCCGGGCGCACGGTGCTGCTGGTCACCCACGACCCGCGCGAGGCACTACGTCTCGGCCACCGCGTGCACGTCATGGCCGGGCGGCCGGCGCGCCTCGACCGTCCGCTGCTCCTCGATCCGCGCACGCCGCGCCGGCTCGACGATCCGGCGTTGCTCACCCTGGAAAGCGAGCTGATCCGGCGTCTCGCAGGCGCCGCGGAGGCCGCATGAGATCGCTACTACGCGCCCTACTGGTGTTCGCGGGCCTCTGCCTGGTCTGGCAGGTCTTCGTCACAGTCACCGGCATTCCGCCCTATCTGCTGCCAGCGCCGACGCGGGTCTTCGCCGCGCTGATCGACCGCGCCGATTTCCTGCTGCCGCACGCTCTGCTCACCTTGGCCGAGATCGCGCTCGGCATGCTCTTCGGCATCCTGCTCGGTGGCTTCAGCGCACTGACGCTCGCCCGCTTCGCGCCGGCCCGCCGCTGGCTGCTGCCCGTGCTGGTGGTCAGCCAGGCGATCCCAGTCTTCGCTCTGGCGCCGCTGCTCGTACTCTGGTTCGGCTACGGCCTGGCCTCCAAGGTTGCGGCGGCGACCCTGATCATCTACTTCCCCGTGACCTCGGCCTTCTACGACGGGCTGCGCCACACCGAACGCGGCTGGCTCGACCTTGCCCGCGTCATGGGCGCGACCGGCGGCCGCGAGCTCTTGCTGCTGCGCGTGCCCGCCGCCCTGCCCGGCTTCGCCTCGGGGGTACGGGTCGCTGCCGCGGTGGCGCCGATCGGCGCGGTGATCGGCGAATGGGTCGGCGCCAGCGCCGGGCTGGGCTACGTCATGCTGCAGGCCAACGCCCGCATGCAGATCGACGTGATGTTCGCCGCCCTGCTCGTCCTCGGGCTGATGGCGGTGACGCTCTACTACGCGATCGACGCCGCGCTGCGCCGTTTCATTCCCTGGCTCCCCGAGAGCCTGACCGCCTCCAGCAAGGAGTAGTCCCATGATCGTTCGTCTCGCCGCGATCCTCGCCGCGCTGCTGCTGGCAACACCGGCCCAGGCGCAGCAAAAGCTCACCCTGCTGCTCGACTGGTTCGTCAATCCCGACCACGGGCCGCTATTCGTGGCGCAGGAGCGCGGCTATTTCCGCGAGGCCGGGCTCGATGTCGAGATGATCGCGCCGAGCGACCCCAACGACCCGCCCAAGCTGGTCGCCGCTGGCCGCGCCGATCTCGCCATCTCCTACCAGCCGCAGCTCACCATCCAGGCGGCCGAGGGCCTGCCGCTGATCCGCGTGGCGACCTTGGTGGCCACGCCGCTCAACTCGCTGGTCGTCCTGCGCGACGGGCCGGTCAAGTCCGTCGCCGACCTCAAGGGCAAGAAGATCGGCTTCTCAGTCGGCGGCTTCGAGGACGCGCTGCTCAAGGCCATGCTGGAGAAGCACGGCCTCAAGCTCGGCGACGTGACCCTGATCAACATCAACTTCGCCCTCTCGCCCGCCCTGCTCGCAGGCCGCGTCGATGCGGTGATCGGCGCCTTCCGCAATTTCGAGCTCAACCAGCTGGATATCGAGGGCAAGCCCGGCCGCGCCTTCTATGTCGAGGAGGAAGGCGTGCCGACCTACGACGAGCTGATCGTCGTGGCCAACAAGGCGCGGGCCAACGACCCCAGCTTCCGGCGTTTTGTCGACGCCGTGGAACGTGGCACGACCTGGATGATCAATCACCCGCAGGAGGGCTTCCAGCTCTTCATCAGGGGCCGCAAGGATCTCGACAACGAGCTCAACCGCCGCGCCTGGAACGCCACCCTGCCGCGCTTCGCCCACAGCCCGGCGGCGCTCGACCGGGCGCGCTATGTGCGCTTCGCCGAGTTCCTGAAAGCACAAGGGCTGATCAAGCAGGCACCCGCCGTTGACAGCTACGCAATAGAGCTGCGTTAGGCCGTCGCCGGCGACGCCAGTGCGGGTTCGGCTTCCGCCTGCCGGCTCTCGATCTGGCGCTGCCACATCTCGGCGTAGAGGCCGCCCTGCGTCAGCAGCTCGGCATGCCGGCCGCGCTCGACGATGCGTCCCTTGTCGAGAACCAGGATCTGGTCGGCATCGACCACCGTCGACAGGCGGTGCGCGATGACCAGCGTGGTGACGCCCTGCGAGAGGCCGCGCAGGGATTCCTGGATGCCCTTCTCGGTCTGCGTGTCGAGGGCGGAGGTCGCTTCGTCGAAGAGCAGCAGCTGAGGCCGCTTGAGGATGGTGCGGGCGATGGCCACGCGCTGGCGCTCGCCGCCCGAGAGCTTGAGGCCGCGTTCGCCGACCCGCGTCTGGTAGCCGTCGGGCAGGCGCATGATGAAATCGTGGATGCGCGCCGCACGGGCCGCTGCCTCGACCTCAGAAGGCGGCGATTCGGGCCGGCCGTAGGCGATGTTGTAGTAGATCGTGTCGTTGAACAGCACCGTGTCCTGCGGAACGATGCCGATGGCGGCGCGCAGGCTGGACTGGGTGACCTGCCTTATGTCCTGGCCGTCGATGCGGATCGCACCCCTGGCCACGTCGTAGAAGCGGAAGAGCAGGCGCGAGATCGTCGACTTGCCCGCCCCGCTGGGTCCGACGATGGCGAAAGTCTGCCCGGCCGGCACCGTGAACGACACGTCGCGCAGGATGGTGCGGCGCACATCGTAGTCGAAGCTCACGGCATCGAACTCGAGCCGGCCACCGGCCACCGCCAGCGGCTTGGCGTTGGGATCGTCCTCGATCTCGGCGTCGACCTGCAGGAGCTTGAACATGGCGCGCATGTCGATCAGCGACTGGCGCAGGTTGCGGTAAACCATGCCGAGGAAGTTGAGCGGCAGGTAGAGCTGGATGAGGTAGGCGTTGACCAGGACGAAATCGCCGACCGTCATGCGCCCGTCGGCCACGCCGAAGCCGGCCATCAGCATCACCGAGGTCAGGCCGAGGGCGATGATCGTGCCCTGCCCCCAGTTGAGCAGCGAGAGCGTATTGGCGCTGATGATCGCCGCCTTCTCGTAGCGGTCGAGCGACTTGTCGAAGCGCCGCGCCTCATGCGCCTCGTTGCTGAAATACTTGACCGTCTCGTAGTTGAGCAGGCTGTCGATGGCCTTGGTGTTGGCCTCGCTCTCGGCGTCGACCATCTGCTGACGGTATTTGATGCGCCACTGGGTGATGGCGAAGGTGTAGACGACGTAGAGCGCGATGGTGCCGAAGGTCACCGTGGCGAACCAGGCGTCGTAGAAGCTCCACAGGATGGCGCAGACCAGCGCCATCTCGATCAGCGTCGGCACGATCTGGAAGAGCATGTAGTGCAGCAGGTTCTCGATGCCCTCAGTGCCGCGCTCGATGGCCCGCGACAGGCCGCCGGTCTGGCGGTCGAGATGGAAACGCAAGGACAGGCGGTGCAGATGCTGGAAGGTCTCCAGCGCCACCTGATGCATGGCGTGCTGCGCCACCTTGGTGAACACCATCTCGCGCAGCTCCTGCAGCGCCGACTGCGCCATGCGCGCAACGCCGTAGGCGACCACGGCGAAGACTGGCACGGCGATCAGCCCGGCCGGCGTCGACAGGGCATCGACCGCCTGCTTGTAGAAGAGCGGCACGTAGACCGTGGTCAGCTTGGCCACCAGGACGAAGACGCAGGCGATGACCACGCGCGCCTTGAGGTCGAAGCGCCCGGCCGGCCAGAGATATGGCAGGAGACGGCGGATGATCCGCCATTCGATCTTCTTGTCTTGGCGCCCCGCGCCGGGGGCGCCCGTACTTCTGTGCTTCATGAGCTTAGAAACGACAGCTTATACCCCTTTTTGCCCCTCTCACGGGGTGCTATTTTTCAAGGCATCCCAATAGCTTGCCAGCCGCGTTTGGGTTCTCTACCTTCGCCGCCAAGTTCAGTCCCCCAAGGGAGGTCCCCCATGCTCACCCGCCGCGAAGTTCTGCTCTCGACCACCGGTGCTGCGGCACTTGCCGCGCTCGCACCCTTCGAGCGCGCCCTCGCCCAGACCGTCGAGTCTATGAAGTTCTTCATCCCCGCCGCGCCCGGCGGCGGCTGGGACCAGACCGGCCGCACCATGGAGCAGGTGCTGAAGACCACCAACATGGTCAAGAACATCCAGATCGAGAATGTCGGCGGCGCCGGCGGCACGGTCGGCCTGCCGCGCTTCATCAACATGCGCGGCCAGCAGAACACGCTGATGGTCGGCGGCATGGTGATGGTCGGCGCCATCATCGCCAACAAAAGCCCGGTCAACCTGACGCAGGTTACGCCGATCGCCCGCCTGACCGGCGAGTTCGAGGCCATCGTCGTGCCGGCCGCCTCGCCGCACAAGACGATGCAGGATCTCGCCGCCGCGCTGAAGGCCGACCCCGGCAAGGTCTCGTGGGCCGGCGGCTCGGCCGGCGGCACCGATCACATTCTCGTCGGCATGATCGCCCAGGCGGTCGGCGTCGACCCGCGCAAGACCAGCTACGTCGCTTATGCCGGCGGCGGCCCGGCCAATGCCGCGATCATCGGCAACCAGGTCACGGCGGGTGTCAGCGGCTGGGGTGAGTTCGCCGAGCAGGTCAAGGCCGGCCGCATGCGCGTGCTGGCCGTCTCTTCCGACAAGCGTATCGAGGGCGTCAACGCGCCGACCCTCAAGGAAAGCGGCGTCAACGTCGAGCTCTTCAACTGGCGCGGCGTCTTCGCGCCCCCGGGCATCCCCGACGCGCACAAGCAGCAGCTCATCGGCCTGGTCGACCGCATGTACAAGAGCCCGGCCTGGCAGGAGGAGATGAAGAAGCGCGACTGGACCGGCATCTATCTCGCCGGCGACGCCTACGGCGCCTACATCAAGGACGAGACGACACGCATCGAGGGCATCCTCAAGAGCCTCGGCCTCGCCTAGTCCGTCACCGGCTGTCGCATGAACCTCCGCATCCCAGGTTCTTCCAAGAACAGGGGCCCGGCGCTGGTTGGCACGGGGGTCGTGGTCTTCGCTCTGGTCGTCCTCTGGCAGACGACGCAGATCCCCGTCTCGCCGCTCTACTCCAAGGTCAGCCCGACGATCTTCCCCTACATGGTGGCCGGCGGGCTGCTGCTGCTCGGCCTGGCGCTGATCGCCCAGGCCTGGCGCGGCGAGTGGGGCGAGACCGATGCCTACAGCGACGACCAGCCGACCGACCGGCGTTCGCTGGGTTGGCTGGCGCTCGGCCTGATCCTCAACGTTGCGCTCATCGATGCCCTCGGCTTCGTCATCGCCTCGACGCTGCTCTTCGTCTGCACGGCACGCGCTTTCGGCAGCCTGAACTGGAAGCGCGATCTCGGCATCGCCGTGGCCCTGGCGCTGATCGCCTATCTCGGCTTCGCCAAACTGCTCGGCATCTCGATCGGCGCCGGCGTGCTTGAAGGGATCCTCTGATGGAAACCTTCGACGCCCTGATGCAGGGCTTCGCCGTCGCCATCACGCCGGTCAATCTGCTCTGGGCGCTGGCCGGCTGCACGCTGGGCACGGCCGTCGGCGTGTTGCCGGGTCTCGGGCCGGCGCTGACCATCGCGCTGCTGCTGCCCATCACCTTCAAGGTCGAGGCCACCGCCGCCTTCATCCTCTTCGCCGGCATCTACTACGGCGCGATGTACGGCGGCTCGACCACCTCGATCCTGCTCAACACGCCGGGCGAGAGCGCCACCATCGTCACGGCGCTGGAAGGCAACCGCATGGCGCGCAAGGGCCGTGCCGCCGCCGCACTGGCCACCGCGGCCATCGGCTCCTTCGTCGCCGGTACTATCGCCACGATCGGCCTGACCTTCCTGGCGCCGGTGGTCGTCGAGTTCGCCCTCAAATTCGGGCCAGCCGAATATTTTTCGCTGATGGTGCTGGCCTTCGTCACCGTCTCGGCCGTGCTCGGCTCCTCGGCCCTGCGCGGCCTCGCCTGCCTGTTCTTCGGCATCTGGCTCGGCCTCATCGGCATCGACCTGCAGACCGGCCAGCCGCGCTTCACCTTCGGCCTGGTCGAGCTGCTCGACGGCATCAACGTCATCGTCGTCGCCGTCGGGCTTTTCGCCGTCGGCGAGACGCTCTATCTCGCGGCCCGTCACCGCTACGGCAACGACGAAGTCATCCCGATGACCGGCTCGCTGTGGATGACTGTCGAGGACTGGGCGCGCTCGTGGAAGGCGTGGCTGCGCGGCACCTTCATCGGCTTTCCCATCGGTGCCATGCCGGCGGGCGGCGCCGAGGTGCCGACCTTCCTCTCCTACTACGTCGAGAAGAAGCTCTCGAAAAAGCCGGAGGAGTTCGGCCACGGCGCCATTGAGGGTGTCGCCGGACCGGAGGCCGCCAACAACGCCTCGGCTGCCGGCGTGCTGGTGCCGATGCTCACCCTCGGCCTGCCGACCTCGGCCACGGCCGCGATCATGCTCTCGGCCTTCCAGAGCTACGGCATCAATCCCGGCCCGCTGCTGCTGCAGAATCAGCCGCAGCTCGTCTGGGGCCTGATCGCCAGCCTCTACATCGGCAACGTCATGCTGATCGTGCTCAACCTGCCGCTGGTCGGGCTCTGGGTGAAGATCCTGCAGATCCCCGCACCGCTGCTCTATGGCGGCATTCTGGTCTTCGCCACCATCGGCACCTACGGCATCAGCCAGTCATGGATCGACCTGCTGCTGCTCTACGCCATCGGCGGCGTCGGCTACCTCATGCGACGCTACGATTTCCCGGCCGCCCCGGTGATCATCGGCATGATCCTCGGGCCGCTGGCCGAGCAGGAGTTCCGCCGCGCCATGACCATCAACCAGGGCGATCCCAGCGTCTTCCTGACCAAGCCGCTCTCCGCCGTCCTCCTGGCGCTGGCGCTCGCCGCCCTGCTCGGCCCGCACCTCTACCGCCGGCTGAAGCGCTGACTACCCCGCGGCGGTCCGCCGGCGCAGAAGCTGGAGCGTGACGCCGCCGAGGATCGCCACGATGCCGAAGGCATCGGCGTAGGCGAGCGTCCACGGCGTCAGCAGCCCCCAGAGTGCAGCCATCAGGGTGGAGAAGACCATGAGCAGGCCGCCGATCAGGAACAGCAGCCGCTCGGCTTTCATCATGCGGCCGATCAGCCAGCCCTGTGCCGCGGCGGCGAGGGCGAAAATGCCGGCCGCCGTCGTCAGGCTGATATAGACGATGTCCCAGGCCGAGCCGCCCTTGGGGATGTTGAGCAGCAGGCCGACGCCCAGCGGGTCCATGACGAAGACAAAGGGCACGAGGAAGGCCGGCAGGGTGTATTTCCACGACTGCAGAGTGGTGGCGTAGGGATCGCCGCCGGTGATGGCGGCGGCGGCGAACGGCGAGAGCGCCGTCGGCGGCGAGACCTCGGAGAGCACGGCGTAATAGAAGATGAACATATGCGCGGCGAAATCCGGCACGCCGAGCTGGATGAGGGCCGGTGCTGCGATCACGGCGCAGATGATGTAGGACGCGGTGACTGGCACGGCGAGACCGACGACCCAGACGATCAGACTGGTGTAGACGGCCGTCAGCAGCAGGTTGCCGCCGGCATAGGCAATGGCGATGGCGCTGAACTTGAGGCCGAGGCCGGTCAACGTCACCACGCCGACAATGATGCCCGCCGTCGCGCAGGTGGCTGCCACACCGAGCACGCCGACCGAGCCGGCCTCCAGCGCCTGGATCAGCTTGCGCGGATAGAGCGCCGTGTCGCGGCGCATGAAGCTGACGACGACGGCGAGCAGCGTCGCATAGAACACCGAAAGGATCGGCGAGAAGCCGAGCAGCATGAAGACGATGATCGAGACCAGCGAGGTGAAGTGGAAGCCGTGATCCTTGGTCAGCGCCCACAGGCTCTGTTGTCTCTCGATCGTCACTTCCTTGATGCCGAACTTGCCGGCATCGAGCTCGACCATCACGAAGAGGGTGAAGTAGTAGAGGATGGTCGGGATCAGGGCCATCCAGATGACGTCGAGGTAGGAGATCTTGAGGAACTCGGCGATCAGGAAGGCGGCGGCACCCAGCACCGGCGGCGAGAGAATGGCACCCAGGCCGCCGGCCGCGAGCAGCCCGCCGGCGTCGGCCTTGCCATAGCCCGCTTTGGCCAGCATTGGGTAGGCGACCGAGCCCAGCGTCACGGTGGTGGCGACGCCCGAGCCGGACGGACCGCCCAGCAGGAACGAGGACATCACGATGGCCCGGCCCGCACTGGTCGGCTTCCCGCCCATGGCGGCGAAGGAAAAGACGATGAAGAATTTGCCGGCGCCCGAGAACTGCAGCACGGCGCCGAAGATGGTAAACAGGACAATGAGGCTGGAGGATACGTCGACCGCGACGCCGAAGATGCCCTCGAGCGTCATGTAGAGCTGGCCGACCAACCGTTCGAAATCG
>VGEI01000075.1 GCA_016869415.1 Alphaproteobacteria bacterium | reverse complement strand
AATCGCTTCTGGAGCCGGATTGCTGGCGGCCGCAAGGCCTGACGCCCCACACTTGACGCTAAGTAACCAACTGGTTACAAGTTAGGACATGCGTATCGCCCTGTGCAACGAGGTCATCGCCGGCAAGAGCCTGGCCGAGCAATGCGCCTTCGCAGCCGCGCTAGGCTATGACGGGCTGGAGCTGGCGCCCTTCACCCTGAGCGAGCAGCCGCATCTCCTGGGAACGGCCGAGCGCACCCGCATCCGCAGCACCATCGAGGGGCACGGCCTTAGCGTTGTCGGTCTGCACTGGCTGCTGGTCGCACCCAAAGGCCTGTCGATCACCACGCCCGACAAGAACGTCCGGGCCAGCACCGTCGACGTCATGCACCGGCTGATCGATCTCTGCGCCGCGCTTGGCGGCACGGTCATAGTCCACGGCTCGCCGGCCCAGCGCGGCATCGCCGCAGGTGAGGCGCTGCAGACGGCGCGGGCCCGGGCCATCGAATCCTGGGCGGCGATCGCCTCGACCGCCGAGCAGGCCGGTATCGCCTACTGCATCGAGCCGCTATCGCAGGACCAGACCCCTCTTGTAAATACTCTCGCCGAAGCCGCCGAGATCGTCGCCCAAATCGGCAGTCCCGCGGTGCGCACCATGCTCGACACCAGCTCAGCGGGCTTGAGCGAAAGCCAGTCCCTGGCCGAGCTCGTCGACCGCTGGCTGCCCAGCGGCCTGCTCGCTCATATCCAGGTCAACGACCGCAACCGGCGAGGCCCGGGCCAGGGCAGCGATAAATTCGCCCCCCTCTTCGCTGCGCTGAAGCGCCACCGCTACGCCGGCGCCGTCTCGGTCGAGCCTTTCGACTACATCCCCGACGGACCGGCCGCCGCGGCGCGTGCGATCGGCTACATCCGCGGGATCATCGAGGCTCAGGCATGAGCGCGCCGGCCTTCCGCTTGCGCGAGGTCGAGCTCTATGAGCGCGACGTCAAGCTGCGCCTGCCCTTCCGCTTCGGCGTGGTCACCCTAACGGAATGCCCGCAGCTTTTCGTGCGGGCGCGCATCGAGACCGCCGACGGCCGCTCGGCCTGGGGCATGGCCGCCGAGATGCTGGCCCCTAAATGGTTCGACAAGAACCTGGCGCTGAGCAACGAGGACAATTTCGACCAGCTGCGCCTGGCGACGAAAGCCGCGCGTAATCTCTATCTCGGCGACCGTGTGGCCCGCACGGCTTTCGATTTCTTCGCAACGCATTACCTGGCGCAGATCGATATCTGCCGCGACCTGGGGCTCAATGCTCTGATCGCCTGCTACGGCCCCGCTCTGCTCGACCGGGCGATGCTCGACGCGCTCTGCCGTGTCGAAGCCCTCTCGTTCTATGCCGCAACGCAGATCAACCTTCCCGGTATCGAGCCTTCGCGCCTCGCTCCCGACCTTGCCGGCTTCGACATGGGTGCCTTCCTTTCGGGCCCCGCGCCGGCCGCCAGCATCGCCGCGCGCCATACTGTCGGGCTGATCGACCCGATCACCGCGGCGGACGCGAAATCCCGGGTCAACGACGGCCTGCCGGAAACCCTGGAAGAGGTCGTGGCTACCTACGGCCACACCTGGTTCAAGCTCAAGGTCGGCGGCGACATCAAGGCGGACATCGCCCGCCTCAGCGCCATTGCCGCCGTGCTCGACCGCGGGCCGGCCTATCGTTCCACCTTGGACGGCAACGAGCAGTACGACGATGTCGATGCCGTCATCGAGCTTTGGCGCCGGATCGAAGACACCCCGGCACTCAAGCGCCTCGCCGCCTCGGTGATCTTCATCGAGCAGCCGATCAAGCGGCAACAGGCGCTTTCCCGCGATGTGAAGGCGCTAGCGGCGCTCAAGTCTGTCATTGTCGACGAGAGCGACGACACGCTCGATGCCTTCCCACGCGCCCGAGCGCTGGGTTATGCCGGAATCTCGTCCAAGACCTGCAAGGGCTTCTATAAGTCGCTGATCAACGCCGCCCGCGCTACTCGCTGGGGCAACGGCTTCATGATGTCGGCCGAGGATCTCACCACCCAGGCCGGCATCTCGGTGCAGCAGGATCTGGCACTGGTCAATCTGATCGGCCTGAGCCATGTCGAGCGCAACGGCCATCACTATGTCGACGGTTTCGCCGGCGCGCCGGCAGGGGAAACCGACCGTTTCCTCGCCGCCCATCCCGATCTCTATCGCCGCATCGGCGGCAAGGTCCGCCTGAAGATCGCCGACGGCCAGCTCGCCATCGGTTCGCTCGCCTGCCCCGGCTTCGCCGTCGGCGCCGAGCCCGACTGGCAGGCGATGCGGCCAATGCCGCAGCCCCGCCCCTCTTTCGTCACCGAACCCGCCTCGAGGTAATCGCTATGGCCACCCAGCGTCTTGGCATCATCATGAACGGCGTCACCGGGCGCATGGGCATGAACCAGCATCTCATCCGCTCGATCGTCGCCATCCGCAAGCAGGGCGGCGTTGCCCTCAAGAACGGCGACCATGTCATGCCCGACCCCATCCTGGTCGGCCGTGACGCCGGCAAGCTCGAGAAGCTGGCGCGTGAGCACGGCATCGAACGCTGGACCACCGACCTTGCGGCAGCGCTCAAGGACAAGAAGGACACGGTTTTCTTCGACGCCGCCACGACCAAGCTGCGCGCCAGGCTGGTCAGGCAGGCCATCGCCGCCGGCAAGCATGTCTATTGCGAGAAACCCACGGCCGAGAACGTCAAGGATGCCCTTTCGCTCGCCAAGGCGGCGAAGAAGGCGCGGGTGAAGAACGGCGTGGTGCAGGACAAGATCTTCCTGCCCGGCCTGATGAAGATCAAGGAGCTGATCGACGACGGGTTCTTCGGCCGCATCCTCTCGGTCAAGGCCGATTTCGGTTACTGGGTCTTCGAGGGCCAGCCCGAGGCGCTCAACCGTCCGTCCTGGAACTACCGCAAGAAGGACGGCGGCGGAATCATCCTCGACATGCTCTGCCACTGGCGCTACGTGCTCGACACCATCTTCGGTGAAGTGAAGAGCGTCTCTTGCCTCGGCGTCAATACCATCAAGCAGCGCTGGGATGAGGCCGGCAAGCCCTACAAGGCGGATGCCGACGATGCCGCCTATGCGACGTTCCAATTGCGCAACGGCATCGTCGCCCAATTCAACAGCACGTGGTGCACGCGCCCGCGCCGCGACGATCTGGTGACCTTCCAGGTCGACGGGACTCAGGGTTCGGCGGTCAGCGGCCTGATCAAGTGCTGGACCCAGTCGCGGGCCGAAACGCCACGCCCGGTGTGGAACCCCGACGTGCCGCAGCCGATCGATTTCTACAAGACCTGGACCGAATACGCCGGCAGGGGCACCTACGACAACGGCTTCAAGATCGAGTGGGAGATGTTCATCCGGCACCTCTGCGAGAATGCGCCGTTCAAATGGAATCTGCTCGAAGGGGCCAAGGGCGTACAGCTCGCCGAGGCCGGCCTGAAGAGCTGGAAACAGCGCAAATGGATCGACCTTCCGAAACTGAAGATTTGATTCACGGGTTGACCGCCACGCCGCGTTAACTGACCCTCTCCCTCCGCTCGGCGCACGCGAAGCGTGGCGCCTTTGCGGGCGGAGAGGGTGCGAACGCAGTGAGCGGGTGAGGTGGGGTCGACGCGGGAACACACCTCACCCTCCCAACGCTACGCGTTGGGCCCCTCCCTCTCCCCGCTACGCACGGAGAGGGACTGAACGGAGCAAACGATGCCCACCCTGAACCTCCCCACTGCCAGCGGTATCGCCGCCTATACGACCCGGGCGCCGCGCAACTTCCCGACGGCCAAGCCGCCATTCAGCCGTGTCGCCTACGCCGCGGCGCATGTCGTGCCAAATCCGCTGGCCGACAACGACCCATGGCTCGACATCGACATCGACTGGGATCGCACCATCGCCTTTCGCCGGCACCTCTGGTCGCTGGGCATGGCCGTTGCCGAGGCCATGGACACGGCTCAGCGTGGCATGGGGCTCGACTGGAAGAACGCGCGGGAGCTGATCCGGCGCAGCGTCGACGCCGCCAGAGGCACGCCAGGCGCTGTTGTGGCCAGTGGGGCGGGCACGGATCATCTGGAGGCTACGGCCTCCGTCACCCTCGATGACGTGATCCGGGCCTACGAGGAGCAGTGTTCCGCCGTCGAGAAGGCCGGCGGGCGCATCATCCTGATGGCCAGCCGCGCCCTGGTGAAGGCGGCGAAGAAGCCCGACGACTATCTCAAGGTCTACGGCCGCATCCTCGGCCAGGTGAAGGAGCCGGTGATCATCCACTGGCTGGGCGAGATGTTCGACCCGGCACTGGCCGGCTACTGGGGCCATGCCGACCATATGAGGGCGATGGACGTCGCGGTCGAGGCGATCGCCGCCAACGCTGGGAAGGTCGACGGCGTGAAGGTCTCGCTGCTCGACAAGGACAAGGAGATCGCCATGCGCCGGCGCCTGCCCAAGAGCGTGCGCATGTATACCGGCGACGATTTCAACTATGCGGAGCTGATCGCCGGCGACAAGCAGGGCTACTCGGACGCGCTGCTCGGCATCTTCGACCCCATCGCGCCGGCAGCCTCGGCGGCGCTGGGTGCGCTGACCCGCGGCGACGAGAAGACCTTCCATGACATCCTGGGTCCGACGGTGCCGCTGTCGCGCCACATCTTCAAGGCGCCGACGCGCTTCTACAAGACAGGCGTTGTGTTCCTTGCCTATCTCAACGGTTTCCAGGACCACTTCACCATGCTCGGCGGCCAGGAAAGCACGCGCTCGACCCTGCATCTGGCGGAGCTCTTCCGCCTGGCTGACGCGGCCGGTCTTCTCCTCGATCCCGAGAAGGCATCGGCGCGCATGAAGCGGGTCATGGCGACGCGCGGCGTCGAAGCCTGATGCGCGACCTGTCGAAGGACAAGGCTCTCCTCTCCATCAACACGGCGACCGTCAAGCAATGGTCGCTGGAGCAGGTGATCGAGGGGTGCGCGCGCCACGGCATCGGCGGTATCGCGCCGTGGCGCGACAAGCTGCACGAATGCGGCGTGGAGAAGGCGGCGAAGCTCATCCGCAGCCACGGCCTGCAGGTTTCTGGCCTGTGCCGCGGCGGCATGTTCCCGGCTGCCGACGCCGCCGCCCGGCAGAAGGCCGTCGCGGAGAATCGCGCTTGCGTCGACGAGGCTGTGGCGCTGGGCGCGAAATGCCTTGTGCTGGTGGTCGGCGGCTTGCCCTCCGGCTCGAAGGACATCGCCGATGCGCGCAAGCAGGTGCAGGACGGCATTGCCGCTCTCCTGCCCTATGCTCGGGCCAACAACATGCCGCTGGCCATCGAACCGCTGCATCCGATGTACGCCGCCGACCGCGCCTGCGTGAACACGCTGCGCCAGGCCATCGACATCTGCGACGCGCTGGGCGATGGCGTGGGTGTTGCGGTCGACATCTATCACGTCTGGTGGGACCCGGAGCTGGAGGCGCAGATCAGGCGCGCCGGCAAACGCGTGCTCGCCTTCCATGTCTGCGACTGGCTGGTCTCCACCAGTGACCTGCTGCTCGACCGCGGCATGATGGGTGATGGCGTCATCGACATCCCGAAGATCCGCGGCTGGGTCGAGGCCGCCGGCTTCGCCGACCAGATCGAGGTCGAGATCTTCTCTGCCAGCAACTGGTGGAGGAAGGATGGCGACGAAGTGCTGCGCACCGTCATCGCCCGCCACCAGAGCGTCGTCTAGCCCGCTTTCCTGAACAGGTGTTACCCGTACGGCCTTCGGACACGCTACGCTCGCCCTGGGCGACGATTCGGAACGGCACGCTTCACTCATGATTGTTCACCAGCTGCAGGCTCTCGCACTCCGGCTCGGGGTCTGGCTGGCCCGGACGCTCGGACCGGTCTCCGCCTCCAATGCCGGCGGCCGGGTGCTGCGCACGATAGGGCCGTTCCTCAAGCCATCGCGGGTCGCCGACGCGAACCTGCAGATGGCCATGCCGCATCTGGCCGAAGCGGAGCGTGCCGAGATCGTGCGCGGAGTCTGGGACAACCTAGGCCGGACGGCTGCCGAGCTTCCGCATCTGGCGAGCCTGCGCCGTACCGACGAAGGGCCAGGCTGGGAGCTGGAGGGTGGAGAGCATCTGCAGGCGCTTCGCGAGAAAGGCGGCCCGGCGATTTTCTTCTCCGCGCACATTGCCAACTGGGAGCTGATCGGTCCCGCCGCTGCCGAGTTCGGCGTGGCGATGGCCGGCATCTACCGTGCGGCATCGAACCCCCTGGCCGACGCCATTATCCAGGATCTGCGACGCGAGGCACGCAGAGGCGACGTGGCGATGTTCGCCAAGGGCTCGACGGGAGCTCGGGAGGCCATGGCGCATCTCAGGCGTGGCGGCGTGCTCGGCATGATGATCGACCAGAAGATGAACGACGGGATTCCTGTGGCTTTCTTCGGCCGCGACGCCATGACGGCGCCGGCACTCGCCCATCTCGCGGCCCGATTCCGCTGCCCGGTCCTGCCGATTCACGTGGTGCGGCTCGGGCCGGCGCGGTTCCGCGTCGTCTGCGAAGCCCCACTCGACTGGCACGACACCGGCGACCGCAATGCGGATGCCGCGGCGTTCACGCTCCGCATCAACCGCGTGCTGGAAGGCTGGATCCGCTCCCAGCCCGAGGCCTGGCTATGGCTTCACCGCCGCTGGCCCAAGGCGGCCTGACGCGGCCTACATCAGCCAAAGTCCCGATGTCGAGACGGCGTTCCACGGCAAGCACGCTTGACTTGCTGCTAGGGCATGGCCAGCCTCGCCGCTTCGCCGGCACGCCTTCGGGGGATCTATGAAAATCGACGCCTTCAGCCACATTTTTCCGCGCTCCTATTTCGACAAGATGGTCGAGATCGCGCCCGACAAGGGCGCCATCAAGCGCTGGCTGCATATTCCCGTACTCTACGACCTCGATGCGCGCCTGAAGATGATGGAGGAATTCGGCCAGGACTATCAGCAGATCCTCACCCTCTCGCTCCCCGCCATCGAGACTGTGGCCAAGCCCGACCAGAGCCCGGCCCTGGCGCGCCTGGCCAATGACGGCATGGCTGCCATCGTCAAGCAGCGCCCTGACCGCTTCCCCGCCTTCGTCGCCTCGATCGGTATGAACAACGTCCCTGAGGCGCTCAAGGAGATGAGGCGCACCATCGAGGACATGGGCGCCATCGGCATCCAGATCTTCACCAACGTCAACGGCCGGCCGCTCGACGAGCCCGAGTTCTGGCCGATCTTCGAGAAGATGGCCGAATACGACCTGCCGATCTGGCTGCACCCGACACGCGGTGCGGGCTTCGCCGACTACGCCACGGAGAAGAAGTCGAAATACGAGATCTGGTGGACCTTCGGCTGGCCCTACGAGACCAGCGCCGCCATGTCGCGCATGGTCTTCTCCAAGTTCTTCATCAGGCTGCCCAAGCTCAAGATCATCACCCACCATCTCGGCGCCATGGCGCCCTATTTCGAGGGCCGCGTGGGCTATGGCTGGGACCAGCTCGGCACGCGCACGGCGGACGAGAATTACGGCCCGTTGCTCAAGGAGCTCGGCCGGCCGCTCGACCATTTCAAGAAGTTCATCGGCGACACCTCGCTCTCGGGGTCGCAGGCCGGCATCGAATGCGGCCTCAACTTCTTCGGCATCGACCAGGTGGTATTCGGCGCCGACTGCCCCTTCGACCCCGAAGGCGGGCCGCTCTTCATCCGCGAGATCATCAAGGCGATCAACAACCTCAAGATCCCCGAGGCCGACCGCCGGAAGATCTACGAGGAGAACATCCGCCGCCTGGTGAAGAACGGCCCGAAAGTGCCGAAGTTCTAATACGACGGGGGCGTCACCCTGGGGTTACCAGGGTGACGCCCGGTTTCTGCTTTACGCCGGCCCCACCGCCAGCGTCTGCTTGAAGAAGGCAATGGTGCGCGACCAGGCGAGGTCGGCCGTCGGCTTGTGATAGCGCGCGGCGTTGGTGTCGTTGTTGAAGGCGTGCTCGGCGCCCTGGTAGACGAAGAGCTCGTATTGCACGCCGGCCGCCTTGAGCGCCGCCTCGTAGCCGGGCAAGCCCTCGTTGATGCGTGGGTCGTTGCCGGCGTAATGCAGCTGTAGCCGGGCCTTGATCTTCGGCACCTCGGCCGTCGGCGCCACCAGCCCGTAATACGGCGCCGCCGCCGCGAGGTCCGGCGCTATGGTGGCCAGCAGGTTGCTCATGCCGCCGCCCCAGCAGAAGCCGGTGACGCCGACCGGGCCGGTCGCGTCGGGCCGGCTCTTGAGATACGCGATGGCCGCCTGTGCGTTGCGCGCCGCGTCCATGCGGTCTTTCTTGC
Source organism: Alphaproteobacteria bacterium (assembly GCA_016869415.1). GTDB lineage: Bacteria > Pseudomonadota > Alphaproteobacteria > CACIAM-22H2 > CACIAM-22H2 > VGEI01. Next base: position 3,576 of record VGEI01000075.1, on the reverse strand, counting down.
CGATCATCTCGCGCGCCTGGTCTTCGTCCTTGGGCGTACCGCCCAGCGGCGAGAGCAGGTCGAGGCCGAGCGCCGTGAAGCCCTCGATGGCCACGCGCCGGGTCACGTCCTCGATATGCGGATTGAGACCGCGGTTCTCGTGGATGACGATGACGCCCGGCCGGCGCGCCGGCCCGGCCTTGGGCGTCGCGAGGTAGGCTTTGATGTCGCCGGTATGGCCCTTGTAGGTGACGGTGCTGATGTTGAGCCGGCTGTCGGCCGGGTCGACGATCGCCGCCTGGGCGTAGTTGTTCTCCAGCACCGGCAACAGCGCCGTCGCTGCCGCCGTGCCACCGGCCAGCACGGTCAGACGCTCGAGAAACACCCGCCGGTCGAGCGGTGCGTGGGTGTATTCGTCATAGAGACGGATGATGCGCGGGTCCATGATTTCCTCCCTGAAATCAACGTTCGCGATTATACCGCGGGCGCCCCCTAGGCTCTAGCGCCGCCCCGCCCCAGAAGCTACAAAGACAGCAACTTTACCGGAGAAACGCACATGGCCGGCCGCCTGCTCGATGAATCCGCCAAGGGTGTCTACATCATCTCGGCAACGCCCTTTACCGACACCGGCGCGATCGATTTCGCCAGCACCGACAAGCTGGTCGATTTCTATCTCGACAGCGGTGTGGACGGCATCACCATCCTCGGTGTGCTGGGCGAGGCGCCCAAGCTCGCGGCCGAGGAGTCGACCGCGTTCGTCAAACACGTGCTCAAGCGCGTCGGCGGCAAGGTGCAGATCGTCGTCGGCGTGTCGAGTGCCGGCAATCAGAACCTCAAGCACCTGACCGACACGGTCATGGACCTGGGTGCTGCGGGCGTCATGATCTCGCCCAACGCTGGCCTCAAGACTGATGAGCAGATCGAGAACTACTTCGGCGGACTGATCAAGGAGCTCGGAGAGCAGGTGCCGATCTGCTTGCAGGACTATCCGCAGCTCACCGCCGTCTATATGTCGGCGCCGCTGATCAACCGCATGATCGCCAAGTTCCCGAGCATCAAGATGCTCAAGGCCGAGGATGTGCCGGGCTTGCGCAAGATCACCAAGGTACGTGAGGCCGAGGCCAAGGGCGAGCACCGGCGCATCAGTATCCTGGTCGGCAACAGCGCAATGTTCCTGCCGCAGGAGCTGGCGCGCGGCGCCGACGGCGCCATGACCGGCGTCGCTTATCCGGAGATGCTGGTCAGCGTGTGCAAGAAGTTCGCTGCCGGTGACGTCGAGGGCGCCAACGATCTCTACGACGCCTTCCTGCCGCTGGTGCGCTACGAGAACCAGCCGGGCATCGGCCTCGCCATCCGCAAGGAGATCCTGCGCCGCCGCGGCATCATCGCCTCGGCCAAGCTGCGCACGCCGGGCGCTGCGCTCGACGCCGACGACCACAAGGATCTCGGGCATCTGCTCGAAAGGCTGGATCGCAAGCTGTCGCAGCTGGCCCTGCCACCGAGCCTGCGCCGCGCCTCCTGAGGCGGCGATTTCGCCTTCCATGACCGGCCTACTCGTCCAGGAGCTGCGTGGCGACATCGCCGTCTTGCGCCTCAACCGGCCGGAGAAGCGCAACGCCATCAACGATCCGTTGATCGTGGCGATCCGCGACTTTTTTCGCGCGCCGCCGAAAGAAGCGAAGGTCGTTGTCATCCACGGGGCTGGCGAGCATTTCTGCGCCGGACTCGACCTCAGCGAGCTCACCACCCGCAGCGCGCCCGAGACCATGCGTCACTCGCAGCTCTGGCACGAGGCCTTCCATCACGTACAGCTCAGCGGCCTGCCGGTCGTCGCGGCCATGCACGGTGCCGTGATCGGCGGTGGGCTGGAGCTCGCCTCATCTACCCATGTGCGCGTGGCCGAGCCGAGCTGCTTCTATGCCCTGCCCGAGGGTCAGCGCGGCATCTTCGTCGGTGGCGGCGCCTCGGTACGTGTCTCGCGTCTCATCGGCGCCGGCCGCATGGCCGAGATGATGCTCACCGGCCGGGCCTATGACGCCGACGCCGGCCAGACGCTGGGCCTGTCCCACTATCTCGTCGGCAAGGGCGAGGCATTGGACAAGGCGCTTGAGCTGGCGGCGCGCATTGCCAAGAACGCACCGATGACCAACTACGCCGTGCTCAACGCCCTGCCGCGCATCGCCGACATGCCGATGGCCCAGGGCCTGTTCATGGAGTCTGTGGTCACCGGCCTGGTCCAAGGGACCGACGAAGCCCAGGACCGGCTGCGCGCCTTCCTCGAGAAGCGGGCCGGCAAGGTCGGCGTTTAACCGGGACTCATGCAACTGCCCCGCAGATCCGCGTCACGGCGTTGACGCCCTACGCGCCTGACTTCACAATCCCTCGAACGAAGTCGACCCTATAAGTCGCCGCCCCTGAACAGGAGAAATCGATGCCGAAGCCCCGTCTCCCCGTCACGCGCCGCACCTTCCTGGCTGGTGCGTCTGCCACTGCGCTGACCACCGCGGCACCCGTCCGGCGCGCGCTGGCCCAGGGCGCGCCGCTCAAGGTCGGCATCGTCCATCCCACCTCCGGCTTCCTCGCCCAGATCGGCCAGGCCTGCAACCGTGGCGCCCAGGCCTCCCTGCCCGTCCTCAAGGATATGGGCCTGCCCGGCATCGAGATCATGCTCGGCGATACCGAATCGAATCCGGATATCGCCCGCGCCGCCGGCGAGCGCCTGATCAACGCCGGCGCGCAGCTGCTGATCGGCGCCTTCGACTCCGGTCAGACGACCACCCTCGCCCAGGTCGCCGAGCAGCGCGGCATCCCACTGGTCATCAACATCGCTGCAGCACCGCCGATCACCGAGCAGGGCTACAAGTTCGTGGTACGCAACTTCCCCCGCGCCCCGGACATCGTCAACGGCACCTTCGAGGTGCAGAAGCAGCTCTTCACCGCCACCGGCCGGGCACCGGCCAAGGCCGTGGTGCTGCACGTCAACGACACCTACGGCACGGCGATCCGCGGCGCCTTCAACGCGCTCTTCCCGCGCCACAACATGCCCTACCAGATCGCCGACTACATCGCTTACGACCCGCAGGCCCGCGACCTGTCGGTCGAGGTGGCGAAGGCCAAGGCGACCGGCGCCGAGCTGCTCCTGGGCGTGAGCCGGCTCAACGATGCCATCCTGCTGACCCGCGAAATGGTCAAGCAGCGCTGGGAGCCGTGGGGCATCGTGGCCGTGGGTCCCGGCTACTACGAGGGCCCATACATGAAGACCCTCGGCAGGAACGGTAATTTCGTGCTTTCGACCGTCCCCTGGTACGACCCGCGAAAGGCGCTGGCCCAGCGGATGATCGAGGCGCATCAGAAGATGTTCCCCGGCCAGGTCGTCGACACCAACACGGTGTTCACCTTCGAGGCCATGCTGATCGCCGCCGATGCCTACAAGCGCGCCGGCTCGGCCAACCCGCAGGCGCTGGCCACCGCTATCCGCGCCACCGACATCAAGAACAACGCGGCCATCAGCGACGGCATCAAGTTCGACGAGAAGGGCCAGAACAACAACATCAAGATCGCCGGCGTACAGAACTTCGACGGCGAGGCGAAGGTCGT
>VGEI01000074.1 GCA_016869415.1 Alphaproteobacteria bacterium | reverse complement strand
TTCCCCCTCGCGGCGAAAGATATCAAGACCGGCCACGCTCCAGCCCAGCTGGGGCAGCGTTGTCCGGTAGAACGACAGCACCGCGTCGCGGTTGGCAGGGCCCTCTGCCCAAGCCTCGACGACGCGACCGCCGGGGGCATCGAACACCGTGCCTTCGCCCGGCAGCGCACGCAAGCCTGGCATCAAGGGCAGATCGTTGATACCGGCCACGAACGCGCCGGTCGCCAGGGCTGGCCACGCGCTGAGCCAGAGGAAGAGAAGGGCCAAGCCTCGGGTGACGTCCATGGGGCGGCTCTTATCCTACCGCTGGCACTTGGAGCAATAGAAGGTCGAGCGCCCGCTCTGCACGATGCGCTTGATCGGCGCCCGGCAGGATGGGCAAGGCTTGCCCTCCCGGTCGTAGACCACCCATTCGGTCTGGAAGTAGCCCTGCTCACCGTCGGCATTGACGTAATCCCGGGCCGACGAACCGCCGGCCGCCACGGCCTTCTCCAGAACCTCGCGGATCGACGTGGCCAAGAGGGCCGCACGCTCCCGCGTCACCGTCCCTGTACGCCGCTTGGGCGAAATGCGCGCGCGATAGAGCGCTTCGCTGGCGTAGATATTGCCGATACCGGCCAAGTTGCGCTGGTCCAGGAGCGCCGCCTTGATCGGCCCCTTGCGCCCCTTGAAAGCTGCTTCCAGGACGGCACCGCCAAAACCATCGGCCAAAGGCTCCGGGCCGATGCCCTTGAAGCGCTTGTGCGAGCCCAGCTGCGCTGCCGGCACGATGTCCATCAACCCGAAGCGCCGGACGTCATTGAAGCGCAGGACACGGTCGTTATCGAGCGTAATGACCACATGGTCGTGCGGACCAATGGCGTTCGGCTTGGCGCCGATGACGAACTGACCGGTCATGCCGAGATGCACGACCAGCAGATTGGCGTCCGCGAGGCCGATAAGGATGTATTTCGCCCGCCGCTCGACGCTGTCGATGCGTCGCCCTTGGAGACGCCCGGCAAAGCGCGCGGGAAATTTCTCCCGCAGGTCCGGGCGCCGCTGCTCGACACGCGTGATCGTGAGGCCGACGAGCTGCGACCGCAGGCCGCGCACCACGGTTTCGACTTCCGGAAGCTCAGGCATAGGTGGCGTAACCTAGCGAAAAGACAGGGGTCACGCTATCTTGGCGCGAATGGCGACAACTTCCGAAAAACCGCCGGCAAACCCTGCCGAGACAACGCATTTCGGCTTCCGTGACGTGCCGGTCGCGGACAAGGCGCCGCTGGTGCGCGGGGTTTTCGAGCGGGTCGCCGGCAGCTACGACCTGATGAACGATCTGATGTCGGGCGGCATCCATCGCTTGTGGAAGGCGGAGCTGATCGCGGCGGTTGCGCCCCGCGCCGGAGAGGTGCTGCTCGACGTCGCAGGCGGGACCGGCGACATCGCCACACGCTTCCTTGCGGCGGCAGGCGCAGCACGCGCGGTCATCTGTGACATCAACGGTGCGATGCTGGAGGTCGGCCGGGATCGCGCCCTGGACGGGGGGCACGTGGCCGGCCTGAGCTGGGTTGCCGGAGACGCGGAGAACCTGCCCGTCGCCAGCCACTCGGTCGATGTCTACACCATCGCCTTCGGCCTGCGGAACGTTACACGCATCGATGCCGCGCTAGCCGAGGCGAAGCGCGTACTCAAGCCCGGCGGGCGCTTCTTCTGCCTGGAGTTCAGCCGCGTGGTCGTGCCCGGCCTGGCGCAGCTCTATGACCTCTACTCCTTCAATGTCCTGCCGCTGCTGGGGCAGGTCGTTGCGGGAGACCACGACGCCTATCGCTATCTGGCTGAAAGCATCCGCCGCTTTCCGCCGCAGGATGAACTCGTGCAGCGCATGGCAGCCGCCGGACTCGGACAGCCGCGCTATCGCAATCTTTCCGGCGGCATCGCGGCCATCCATTCGGCCTGGCGCATCTGACCGATGTTCCGCGCCCTGCGTAACCTGCACCGGCTGGTCCGCATCGCCCTGACGCTGGCTCGTCATGGTGCGCTTGACGGGCTCGAGCGCGTCGGCACGCCGCCTTCGTTCCTCGTGCTGGCCAATCTGTTCCGCCGGACCGATCTGCCGCCACGCCCTGGCCAGCGCCTGGCCCTTGCCCTGACCGCGCTTGGCCCCAGCTTCGTCAAGCTGGGGCAGGCCCTGTCGACACGCGCCGACCTTGTCGGTGAAGCCGTCGCAGCCGATCTCTCGAGCCTGCAGGACAAGCTGGCGCCGTTCCCCGGCGAGCAGGCCCGGGCGACAATCGTTACCGAGCTCGGTCAACCGGTCGAAACCCTGTTCCGGCGTTTCGACGACGCGGCCGTAGCCGCTGCCTCGATCGCCCAGGTGCATTTCGCTACCGCCGCCGACGGCAACGAGGTCGCCGTCAAAGTGCTGCGGCCGGGCGTCGAGCGGCTTTTCGCCCGCGACATCGATCTCTTCCTCTGGCTGGCCGAGCTGGCCGAACGGCTGGTTCCCCGCATCCGCCGGCTGAAGCCGGTCGCCGTGGTCCGCGCCTTCGAGGAGACGGTGCGGCTGGAGATGGATCTCCGGCTCGAAGCCGCCGCCGCCGCCGAACTCGGCCAGAATTTCACTGGCGATCCCGATTTCCGCGTACCCAAGGTCGACTGGGCGCGCACGGCGCGCCGCGTACTCACGCTGGAGAGGGTCGGCGGCCTGCCGGTCGACGAACGCGCCGCCATCGAGACCGCCGGCCACGAACCCCGGGCGGTTGTCGGCCGGGCGGCACGCGCGTTTTTCAACCAGGTCTTCCGCGACGGCTTTTTCCACGCCGACATGCATCCGGGGAATTTGTTCGTCGCAGCGGACGGCTCTCTGGTGGCGGTCGACTTCGGCATCATGGGCCGCATCGACCTGGCGACCCGCGAGGCGCTGGCCGACATGCTGATCGGCTTCTTGCACGGCGACTACGCCAAGGTGGCGGAAGTCCATTTCCGTGCCGGTTTCGTGCCCTACGGCCAATCGATGGGCGCCTTCACCCAGGCCTGCCGCGCCATTGCCGAGCCGATACTAGATAAGCCTCTAAACGAAATTTCACTCGCCCGGCTGCTGGCCCAGCTGTTCGAGGTAACCGAGCAGTTCCAGATGGAGACTCAGCCCCAGCTGCTGCTGCTGCAGAAGAGCATGCTGGTCTGCGAGGGGGTGGGGAGGAAGCTCGCACCGGAGCTCAATATGTGGGAACTGGCGCGGCCTCTGATCGAGGAATGGATGCTCGAGCATCGTGGGCCGGCCGCACGCACGCGTAGCGTGGCTGAACAGGCCGTTGCCCGCATCGAGGAGCTGCCGGCCTTCGTCGGCAATCTCGAGAAGGCGGCAGCGATGCTGGCGGCTGGCGGCGTGCGGCTGCACCCCGATTCCCTGGCAGCGCTGGGCGCCGGGCAGCCGCGCGGCAGCTGGTGGCCCTGGGCGATTACAGCCGGGGTCGTTGCCGCCGCTATCTTTCTATTGGCCTGACGCATGAAGATTCGCGCCGCGCGCCGCCGCGACGCGGCCAGTATCGCGATCCTGCATGCCGCCAGCTGGCGCTCCGCCTACCGCGGGCTGGTCCCCGAACGGCGGCTTGGCGTCGGACTTGACGACGACCGGCGCCGGCGCTGGCGCGTCTTGCTTGCGGCCATGACAGCCCGTGACGTCGTGCTGGTGGCCGATGACGGCCGGCGGCTCCTGGGCTTCATTGCCGTCTGGAGCGATCGCATCGCCCCAGCCTTGATCGACAATCTTCACGTGATGCCGGACTCGCGCGGCCAAGGGATCGGCGAGCGGTTGTTACGTGCCGCGGCCAGGCGGTTGCGGGCCCGCAGGATCAAGCGGGCGTTTCTCTGGGCCTTCGTTGCCAACCAGGCTGCCGTCCGTTTCTACGAGCGTCTCGGGGGGCTGGCCGACCGGCGCAGCTTCAAGCAGTTTCCGCCCGCCACACCTCCCTGCCAGCGCCTCGTCTGGCTCCGGCTCGACCCGCTCTGCCGCTAGATTCTCGAACCGCCCTGAAACGGGGCAAAGCGCACCGGCATGAGCGGGATGCGTTGCGAGCGGCCGTCGGGCTGCTTGATCACCAGCGTCAGCATCTGGCCGTCATCAGGCGGGCCGAGCGGAATCACCATGCGACCGCCGGGCTTGAGCTGTTGCCACAATGCGCCTGGGATATCGACCGCCGATTCCTTGATCATCATGGCGTCGTAGGGTCCGTTCTCCTGCCAGCCGTAATATCCGTCGCCGGCCTGCAGCCTGATCCGCGAATAGCCGAGGGCCGGCAACAGCTGGCGCGCGATGTCGAGCAGCGGATCGACGATCTCCATGCTGAACACCTCGACGCCCAGCTCGGCCAGAATGGCTGCCTGATAGCCGGTATCCGTGCCGGTCTCGAACACGCGGTGCCCCGGCTTCAGCGCCAGCGCCTCGGTCATCAGGGCGAGTAGGAACGGCTGGGTGAGATTCTGGCCATGGCCCAAGGGCAGCGGCGTGTCGCGGTAGGCGAACTCGGCGAGCGGTGGCGGCACGAAGCGATGGCGGGGGACCTTGCCGAAGGCCTCCAGCACCGGACGGGAGAGGCTCGAAAACCCGGTCATCGAGCCGAGCTCTTCCATGCTCCGCTCGATCTGCCGGACCATGGCGCGCCGCGCCGCGGCCTCATCCAGCGATTGGGCAACCGCGGGAGGCATGAACAACAGCAGCAGCGGCAGCGCGGCAAGGCGCATCCCGCCAACCTATAGGCTGACGGCCAAAGCTCCAAGCGAGAGGCTATTCGGCAGCCGCCGCGGCCGGAACGTTCTCCGGCGGACGAGGGAAGGCCAGGGCCGCAGCGGCGACGGCGAGGGCGATCACCGACAGGGTGAGGAAGATGGCCTCGAAGCCGCCGGTACCGCCGTGCAGCACGGCGATCAGCGGCACGGCCGTGGCCGAGCCGCCGAAGGACAGCACATAACGCAGGGCGTAGGCGCGCGCCCGCCAGCGGTCATCGGTGTATTTCGCCACCATGGCGTCGTTGATCGGGATCTGGCCGAAGACGAAGAACATCATGGCGATAGCGATGACGATCATGGCGCTGTTCTCGACCGAGGCGGCGAGGAAGAGCAGCGGCGCCTGCATCACGCCGACGAGGATGAAGACGTTGCGCAGGCTGCCGCGATCGATGAGCTGGCCCACACAGAGCTGCGCCAAGGCCGCCAGCGAGTAGACCACCGCCACCCACACCCCGACGCCGAACGGTGTGCTCGCAATCTCCGGCAGGCGCTCGTCGAAGATCTTCGGCATGGCGACGGTCGTGGCGTTGAAGATGACGCCGCCGGCAACGGTCGCCACCGCGACCACGGCGAACACGCGCACCACGTTCACCCGCACCGGACCGGCCGCACCCTTCTTGTTGGGGGCCGCGTTGGCCAGCGCCGGGGGTACCGCCAGCGCAAACCACAGGCCGCAGAGGATCGAGAGCACGCCGGGCACGATGAAGGCCGCGCGCCAGTGGAAATAATGCGCCAGAGCGCCCGAGAGCAGGGCGGCGAAGGCCAGGCCGAGATTGCCGGCCACACCGTTGATACCCAAGGCCAGGCCGAGACGCTTCTCGTCCTTGACCAGCATGGCAATGCCGACCGGGTGATAGATCGCACCGAACAGCCCGACCAGAGTCAGGCACACAGCGATCTCCCACTTCGACGCCGCGAAAGCGGTGAGGATCGACGAAGCCCCCATGCCGACGAAGAAGACCACCATCATGCCGTGGCGGCTCCAGCGGTCGCCCAGCCAGCCGGCCGGCAGCGAGCCCGCGCCGAAGGCGATGAAACCACCCAGCGCCAGCGGCAGCAGCTCGGAATAGGGCAGGCCGAGCTCCGGCCCCATGACGATGACCACGGTCGGGAAGATCAGCATGAACAGGTGGTCGAAGGTGTGCCCGAGATTGAGCAGCACGATCATGCTGAGCGGCTTGGTCATGGGTGGCTCCGGCTGTGCGAGCCGTAAGTTACCGCTCCGGTTTTTGGCGTACTTACGCTAAAATGCCAAAATATGTCGCAAAACGGACAGCCCCGCCTGCCCACCGCGCCCATCCCGGGACGCAGCATCGATTCCGAGGATTTCCAGAAGGTGCCGCGCCCGATCGCGGCCATGGCCAAGGACTACCCTGACGGTTGGGTACAGCCGCGACATAGCCACCCGCGGGCCCAGCTGGTCTACGCCTCCACCGGGGTCATGACCATCCACACGCCGCACGGAGTGTGGATCGTGCCTCCCGATCGGGCGCTCTGGATTCCGCCCGACATCGACCATCGCATCGAAATGTCGGGCAGTGTCGCCATGCGCACCCTGTATGTCGAACCGGACGCAGCCACCGGCCTGCCCGATGTCTGCTCGGTCGTGGCAGTGTCCGGCCTGCTGCGCGAATTGATCCTGCGTGTGGTGGAGATGCCGCTGCTTTATGACGAGCGCGGTGCCGGCGGGCGGATTGCGGCCCTGATCTTCGACGAGCTGCGGACCCTGCCCTCATTGCCGCTGCATCTGCCCAGCCCGCGCGACAGCCGGCTGCGGCGTCTGTGTGCCGCGGTCCAGCAGCGCCCGGCCGATGGCCGCGCGCTCGCCGCCTGGGGGCGCGAGGTGGGGGCGAGTGCGCGCACGCTCGCTCGCCTGTTCCGCGACGAGACGGGTCTCACCTTCGGGCGCTGGCGCGCCCAGGCACGCCTGCTGGCGGCGCTGACCCGCCTCGGGGCGGGCGAGAAGGTGACGACTATCGCCCTCGATCTGGGCTACGACAGCCCCAGCGCCTTCAGCGCCCTGTTCCGCCGCCATTTCGGCGTTCCACCCTCACGCTACTTCTCCGGTCGGCGGCAGCAGGCCGGCGCGGTATAATGGCGGCCATGCTTCAGGGACGACGCATCCTTCTGGTCATCGCTGGCGGCATCGCTGCCTATAAGTGCCTCGATCTGCTGCGTCGCCTGCGCGAGCGCGGCGCTACCACACGCTGCATCCTGACCAAAGGCGGGGCGCAGTTCGTCACCCCGCTATCGGTCGCCACGCTGTCGCGCGACAAGGTCTATCAGGATCTGTTCTCGCTGACCGACGAGAGCGAGATCGGCCATATCCGCCTCGCCCGCGAATGCGATCTGGTCGTGGTCGCCCCCGCCACTGCCGATCTGCTGGCCAAGATGGCACATGGGCTAGCCGACGATCTGGCGTCGACCGTGCTGCTCGCCACCGACAGGCCGATTCTGGTCGCCCCGGCTATGAATTTCGTCATGTGGGAGAGCAATGCCACCCAGGAAAACCTGACCGCCCTGCGCCAGCGCGGTGTACATGTCGTCGGCCCTGACGCCGGTGAGCTCGCCGAGGGCGAGAGCGGCGTGGGTCGGATGAGCGAGCCCCTGGCCATCGTCGGCGCGATCGAATCGCTGTTCGCATCCGGGCCTCTCAAGGGAAAGCGCGCCCTGGTGACCAGCGGCCCCACCTACGAGCCTGTCGACCCGGTCCGCTTCATCGGCAACCGCTCCTCGGGCAAGCAGGGTCACGCCATCGCGACGGCTCTGGCTCTGCTCGGTGCCGACACCACGCTGGTAACGGGCCCGACGCGCCTCGCCGACCCGCGCGGCGTGACGGTCACTCATATCGAAAGCGCCGATGAAATGCTGGCCGCCTGTCGCGCAGCTCTGCCGGTGGACATCGCCGTGTGCGCGGCGGCCGTAGCCGACTGGAAACCGCGTGATCGGCGCAACCAGAAGATCAAGAAGAACGGCAGCCTGCCGGCGCTCGAGTTGGTCGAGAATCCCGACATCCTGGCCACGCTGTCCGCCAAGGGCAGCAGCCGGCCAAGCCTGGTGATCGGCTTTGCCGCCGAGACCGAGAACGTGGTGAGCAACGCCACGGCCAAGCGGCACAAGAAGGGCTGCGACTGGATCGTCGCCAACGACGTCTCCGCCGCCGCCGGCACGTTCGGCGGTGATGCCAATACAGTGCATCTGATCGACGAGGGCGGGACCGAGACCTGGCCGCGTCTGCCCAAGGACGACGTCGCCCGCCGTCTGGCGCAGCGCATCGCCGACCGTTTCACGCGCTCTTGAACCCGTCTCCGTCCATTGCCGTGCCGGTCACACGCCTGCCGCACGGTGCCGGGCTTGATCTGCCCGCCTACGCCACGGCACATGCCGCTGGCGTCGATCTGCTGGCCGCAGTCAGCGCCGATATCGTGCTGCGCCCGGGTGCCCGTGCCCTGATCCCCACCGGTATCGCCATCGCCCTGCCGGCGAACTGCGAGGCCCAGATCCGGCCGCGCTCCGGCCTGGCGCTTAAGTACGGAGTCACGGTCCTCAACAGCCCGGGTACGGTCGACGCAGACTATCGCGGCGAGATCGGCGTCATCCTGATCAACCACGGCCAGGAGCCGTTCACCGTGACGCGCGGTCTGCGCATCGCACAGCTCGTGATCGCCCCGGTCGAGCGCCTCGCGTGGCAGGAAACCACCTCACTGTCGGAGAGCGAGCGCGGCAGCGGAGGCTTCGGATCGACAGGTCTTGGAGCGAAGGGGCGATGAGCCTCAACGACGCTCAGTTCAAGCGCTACGCCCGCCACCTGATCCTCGACGAGGTCGGCGAGGAGGGGCAGGAGAAACTGCTGGCTGCCCGTGTCCTGGTCGTCGGCGCTGGCGGCCTGGGCTCGCCGCTGCTGATGTACCTTGCGGCTGCCGGCATCGGCACGCTCGGCGTGGTCGATAACGACGTCGTGGATCTCACCAACCTGCAGCGACAGATCGTGCATTCGACCGCCAATGTCGGCCATACCAAGGTCAAGAGCGCGCTCGAATCGCTTGCCGCCATCAACCCGGAAGTGCGCGTCACGCCGCATGCCCTGCGCCTCACCGGTGCCAATGCGGCGGAACTCATCGGCGAGTACGACATCGTCTGCGACGGCAGTGACAATTTCGCCACCCGCTTCCTGCTCAACGATGCCTGCTATTTCGGGCGTAAGCCGCTGGTGGCGGCGTCGCTGCTGCGCTTCGAGGGGCAGCTTTCGACCTTCAAAGCCTACGATGGCAAGACAGCCTGCTATCGCTGCCTGTTTCGTGAGCCTCCGCCGCCCGATCTGATCCCGCGCTGCGAGGAAGCGGGCATCCTGGGCTCCGTGGCCGGCGTCCTGGGCACGCTGCAGGCCACGGAGACGATCAAGGAGATCTTGGGCCTCGGCCGTTCTCTGGCCGGACGGCTGCTGATCTACGACGCGCTGGAAGGCACGACCCGCACCATCAACGTGCCGCGGGACCCCGCCTGCCCGCTCTGCGGGACATCGCCCATTCTGCGCGATCTGTCAGGCCACAAAACTGCCTAGACAGCTTTTAGTTTTTCTCAATCGGCAAAGAAAATTTTGTCATTTGTCCGCCTCGGCCTGGGGGCCTAGTTGAATAGCGTTACCCCAGCCCCTCGACGGGCCGCGGATTCGGTGAACCCGAGCCCCGGCCCGCCCTTTTCTGAGGCGCCGCCCCATGGCTCCTAACAACATGGCCAGGATCTACGTCATCCACGAGAACGACGCCTGGGTCGAACCGTTGCGCACGGCCTTCGCCGAGCAGGGACTGTCTTACACCGAGTGGTTCCTCGACCGCGGCGTGCTCGACCTCTCGGATGCCCCACCCGAAGGCGTTTTCTACAACCGGATGAGCGCCTCTTCTCACACAAGGGACCACCGCTACGCCGCCGAATACACCGGCGCGGTGATCTCTTGGCTGGAACGCCACGGGCGGCGGGTCGCCAATTCCGGGCGAGCGTTACAGCTCGAGATCAGCAAGGTCGCGCAATACCAGGCCCTGGCCTCGCACGGCATTCGTACACCCCGTACCGTCGCGGCAGTCGGCCGCGAGGAGATCGTCGACGCGGCGAAACGGTTCACCGGCCCATTCATCACCAAGCACAACCGCGCCGGAAAAGGCCTCGGTGTACGATTGTTCAACAGCCCCGATGCGCTCAAGACCTACGTCGCCAGCGACGCCTTCGAGCCGCCGGTCGACGGCATCACTCTGGTGCAGGACTACATCCAGGCGCCGGAGCCCTTCATCACCCGCGTTGAGTTCGTCGGCGGCAGGTTCCTCTACGCGGTGCGCGTCGACACGTCCCTAGGCTTCGAGCTCTGCCCCGCCGATGTCTGCGAGGTAGGTGACGCCTTCTGCCCGGCCGGCACGGCCCCGACCATCACGGCGCCGCGCTTCAGCATCATCAAGGATTTTCGCAGTCCGATCGTCGAACGCTATCAGCGTTTCCTCGATAGCAACGGCATCGACATCGCCGGCGTCGAGTTCATCGCCGATCGCAGCGGCAAGATCTATACCTACGACGTCAACACCAACACGAATTACAACAGCGCCGCCGAGGCGGAAGCCGGGCTATTCGGTATGAAAGCTATCGCCCGCTACCTGGGCAGCGAGTTGCAGCGCATCTACGGAACCCGTGCCGCCGCCTAGCGCGCCGGTGCGGCATCAAAGGCGCGTGCCAGCGCCACCCAGGCCGGAGTGCGGTTGAGATCGCCGTCGAGCGGCAGGCCGTAGCTACTCCGGTCGGAACCGCCCTGATTTGCCAGGCCGGCGCTGATGACCGCAATCACCGCTTTCTCGCTGAGAGCCGTCTCGATATAGCGCCCCAGGCGCTCGGCCGCCCGGTCTGCATGGCTTGCCGTCACGTCGAGCCCGGCGATGATGACACGCAGCCCCATGCCAGCGACGGCGCGCAGAAAATCCCTGAACGCCGGCCCGTCGAACGGGGCCAGAGCATCGAGGCGAGAGTCGATGGAAAGGGCGTCGAGCGGAACCCCGCGCCCCCGCAGCCAGTCGAGCAGCCCCAGGACGGAACGCCGGCGGGTGGCGTGCTCGGGTGCGCCCGCATCAAGACCGCTGTCGCTGTAAGCCAGCAATGCATCGCGATCGATCGCCCGCGCCAGGCGGAACGCCACATCGATGTAGCGCGGCCCCATAGCCTTCAGCCAGGGCGTGATGCGCAGCCCATCTGCGCGGCCATGCGCGGGCTCGACCGCCTCGCTGACGATGTCCCAGGAATGCACACGACCGCGATAGCGGGCTATCACCGGGCCGACATGCTCGGTCAGTGTCCGGCCGGCGCTTGCGGGCGTCACCGCTTCGGCCATCCAGTCCGGCAGTCCCGAGTGACGGATCAGGCTGCGCGGCCGGAACAGGAGATTACGCCGCTGCGCAAAATTGGCCAGGCGGTCGAAACCGGTGAAGTCGAAACGGCCCGGCTGCGGCTGCAGCGCTGCCCAGTCGGCTTCGCCTTGGGTAGCAATCAACCCGCACTCATCCGCAAGAATATCGCCGAAGACCGGGTTTGCCAGAGAAGCCGCCGGCACGGAAGCGCCATAGACCAGGCCCTTGCGGTGGGCGCGCAGGATGAGCGGTTCCTCCTCGCGCGGTTTGGGTGACTGGGCAAGCGCCGGCACCACCACGACGCCGGCGGTGGCGGCGAGCAGGGCGCGTCGCGACAGGGGCATAGTCCTCTGCGCCGTTCTAGAACTCGGTCCCCAGCACCCGGTCAGGCGGGCTATGACCGTCGGCGAAGGTCCGGATGTTGATTAGCACCCTCTCGCCCATAGCGATGCGGCCTTCGAGCGTGGCCGAGCCCATATGCGGCAGCAGCACCACGTTGTCGAGCTCTGCCAGCTTCTGATCGACCTGCGGCTCATGGGCATAGACGTCGAGCCCCGCTCCGGCGATCTCTCGTGCGTACAACGCCCGGATCAGCGCCGGTTCGTCGATGACTTCGCCGCGCGCCGTATTGACGACGATGGCATGCGGCTTTAGCCGCCTCAGACGGCGGGCCGAGAGCAGATGATACGTCGCCGGCGTGTGCGGACAGTTGATCGAGAGAACATCCATGTGACCGAGAATCTGGTCGAGGCTTTC
>VGEI01000073.1 GCA_016869415.1 Alphaproteobacteria bacterium | reverse complement strand
TCGGCGTCGGCAGCGTTGCGCGCGGCCTCCGCCTCGGCCTGCCGCAGGTGCGCCGTGCGCAGGGCCGCTTCGGCTTCGGCCAGCTGGGCCCGCGCCGCCGAAGCGGCGCTGCGCGCCTCTTCCGCCGCCTTGACCGTCGCCGGATCGGGCACGGTCTTGGGCGGTGCGCGGCGCATCTCCTCGAGCTCGTCGTAGGCATCGCCCAGCTCGTCGGCGACCATCAGCGCCGCCATGACCAGCAGGCGCGTCTCGCCCACCTGGCCGGCGGGGCCGGGCACGCCGGACTTGCCGGCGATCTCCCGCACGCGCTGGTCGACATAGGCGGCAAGCCGGCGGACATGCTCCTCCTGCCCGTCCTCGCACATCACCTGATAGTGACGTTCATGAACCGTGACGCTGATCTGGGCCATCAGCGGCCTCCCCCGGCGCGCAGCCGGTCGATCACCGCATCGATGCGCGTGGTCGCGAGGTCGGCCACCTGGCCGAGCGCCTCGCGCTCCTGGCGCAGCGCCGAGAGCTCGGCCGCCAGCGCCGCGATCTTGCGATCCCGCGCCTCGACGGCGGTCGCCGACGAAACCTCGGCGGCGCGCAGCGCGCTGTCGAGGCGCCGCAGGGCAGCGTCGAGTCGGCTGCGTGCGTCATCGACTCGGCTCATCGCTGTCCTCCTCGCGGCTGATTCGCTCGACGAACCATAGGCCCGGCCGCGCGAGGACGTCAATTTATGCGCTCTATCCGTACCTTGGCCGTGCCTTAGCCCCGCCCAAGCTGCGCGGTCGAAGGACCGTTGACGGAGGGGGGTGTGGGGGGCATGTTGCCCCCGCCTTCCACCCCTCGCGACCCCTTCCCAGGATTCGGATGAGCGCTTCGCCACTGCCCGCTGCCAGCCCCGACGCCGCCCCGATTCCGCTCAGCACCAAACAGACGCAAGAGCACCGCGACCTGGCCAACGCCATCCGCGCTCTCGCCATGGACGCGGTCGAGCAGGCGAAATCCGGCCATCCCGGCATGCCGATGGGCATGGCCGACGTGGCCACAGTGCTCTTCGAGCGCTTCCTGAAATTCGATCCCAGCGATCCGTCCTGGCCGGACCGCGACCGCTTCGTGCTCTCGGCCGGGCACGGCTCGATGCTGCTCTACGCCTTGCTCTATCTCACCGGCTACCCGGAGATGACGCTCGACGAGCTCAAGCGCTTCCGCCAGCTCGGCTCGAAGACTGCCGGCCATCCCGAATACGGTCATGCCCCGGGCATCGAGACAACCACCGGCCCGCTCGGCCAGGGGCTGGCCAACGCCGTCGGCATGGCACTGGCCGAGCGGCTGCTGGCCGCCGAGTTCGGCAACGGCGCCGTCGACCACTACACCTACGTCATCGCCGGCGACGGCTGCCTGATGGAAGGCATCAGCCACGAGGCGGTCTCGCTGGCCGGGCATCTCAAGCTCAACAAGCTGATCGTGCTCTTCGACGACAACCACATCACCATCGATGGCTCGACCGATCTCTCGGTCTCGGACGACCAGCTGCAGCGCTTCACCGCCTCGGGCTGGAACGCGACGGCCATCGACGGTCACGATCCCGAGGCGATCGCCACGGCGATCGCAGCGGCACGCCAGGCCGACAAGCCGACGTTGATCGCCTGCCGCACCACCATCGCCTACGGCGCCCCGACCAAGGCGGGGACTGCCGCCTCGCACGGCGCTCCGCTGGGCGCGCCCGAGATCGCCGGCACGCGTCAGCGCCTGGGCTGGGCGCCAGGGCCCTTCGAGGTGCCGGAGGCGATCCTCGGGCGCTGGCGGGCCATCGGCCGCAAGGGTGCCGCGGCGCGCGGCGCCTGGCAGCGCCGCCTGTCGTCGCTGCCGGCTGAGCAGAAGGCCGAGTTCCGCCGCCGCATGGACAGCAAGCTGCCCAAGCATTGGCTGGGTGCCTCGACCGCCTACAAGATCAAGCTGGCCGAGGACAAGCCCAACATCGCCACGCGCGTCGCCTCGCAGAACGCGCTCGAGGTGCTGACCGCGGCGCTGCCGGAGCTGACCGGCGGCTCGGCCGACCTCACCGGCTCGAACAACACCAAGGCCAAGGCCAAGGCGCCGGTCAAGCCCGGCTCGTTCGCCGGCCGCTACATCTATTACGGCGTGCGCGAGCACGGCATGGCCGCGGCGATGAACGGCATGGCGCTGCATCGCGGCGTCATCCCCTATGGCGGCACGTTCCTGGTCTTCACCGATTATTGCCGGCCGTCGATCCGCCTCGCCGCACTCATGGGCCTGCGCGTGGTTTACGTCATGACCCACGATTCGATCGGCCTGGGCGAGGACGGCCCGACCCACCAGCCGGTCGAGCATCTCGCCGCCCTGCGCTGCATCCCCAACCTGCAGGTGATGCGCCCGGCCGACGCCACCGAAACGCTGGAATGCTGGGAAGCGGCCCTGCTGCGCGAGGACGGTCCGACCCTGCTCGCCCTCACCCGCCAGAACCTCGCGGCGTTCCGCACCGCGCCCACGCCCGACAATCTCTGCCAGAAGGGCGGCTACGTCGTGGTCGAGGCTGCCGGCGAACGCCAGGTGACCTTGATCGGCACCGGCTCCGAGATCGGCGTGGCGCTCAAAGCCCGCGAGCTGCTCGCCGCCGAGGGTGTGCGCGCCGCGGTCGTCTCGATGCCCTGCACCTCGCTGTTCGACCGGCAGACCGGCAAGTATCGCCGCGAGGTGCTGGGCGGTGCGCGCCTGCCGCGCGTTGTCGTCGAGGCCGGCGTACGCCAGGGCTGGGAGCCTTATCTGGGCGCCAACGGCGCCTTCGTCGGCATGAGCGGCTTCGGCGCCTCGGCCCCGGCCGGCGACCTGTTCAAGCATTTCGGGATTACCCCGGAGGCCGTGGCCGCGGCGGCAAAAAAGCTTCTTTAAGTTTCGCCGCGCGGAGCCACGTATCCGCCGACCCCATTCGTCCAGGATTCGAGCCAGAGGAAACGAGCATGCCCGTCAAAGTCGCCATCAACGGTTTCGGCCGCATCGGCCGCCTCGTACTGCGTGCCATCCATGAATCCGGCCGCAAGGACGTCCAGGTCGTGGGCATCAATGACCTCGGCCCGGTCAAGACCAACGCGCATTTGCTGAAGCACGACACGGTGCACGGTCACTTCCCCGGCACAATCACCACCGGTGACGACTGGATGGATATCGGCCACGGCAAGATGAAGGTGACGGCCGAGCGCGACCCGGCCAAGCTGCCGTGGAAGGAGCTCGGCGTCGAGATCGCGCTCGAATGCACCGGCATCTTCACCAAGCGCGAGCAGGCGGCCAAGCACATCGAGGCCGGAGCCAAGCGCGTGCTGATTTCGGCTCCCGCCGACGGCGTCGACCTGACGGTCGTCTACGGTGTCAATCACGACAAGCTGACGAAGGAGCACACCATCGTCTCCAACGCCTCTTGCACCACCAACTGCCTCGCCCCGGTCGCCTACGTAATGCATGAGAATTTCGGCATCGAGCAGGGCTACATGACTACCATCCACTCCTACACCGGCGACCAGCCGACGGTGGACACGCTGCACAAGGATCTGCGCCGGGCACGCGCCGCAGCCCTGTCGATGATCCCGACCTCGACCGGGGCGGCCAAGGCCGTCGGCCTGGTCATGCCGGAGCTCAAGGGCAAGCTCGACGGCACGTCGATCCGTGTCCCGACGCCCAACGTCTCGGTCATCGACTTCAAGTTCACCGCCAGGAAGCCGGTGACGGTCGAGGCGGTGAACGAGGCGGTGAAGAAGGCCGCCGAGAGCAACCGCTTCCGCGGCATCCTCATGACCACGGACGAGGAACTCGTCTCCTCCGACTTCAACCACAACCCGGCGAGCTCGACCTTCGACCTGACCCAGACCCAGGTCATCGAGGGCAAGCTGGTGCGCGTGCTGTCCTGGTACGACAACGAGTGGGGCTTCTCCAACCGCATGTCGGACACCGCGACGCTGATGGCGAAGCTGGGATAAGCACCAGCCCTATCGTGGCAAGATGAGGCCGCCTTCGGGCGGCCTCTTTTTTTGAGCAGGAGCCTTGGCGATGAACGACACGATGCGGAAGTTCGGCTACCCGGCCTCGCTGATCAAGGAATACGGGCATTGGGTGGTTCTGGTGCGGCGCGACCAGGTGACGCTTGGCTCCCTGGTCCTGGCCTGCAAGGACGAGGCGACGGCGTTCTCCGATATCCCGGCCGGCGCCTTCGGCGAGCTGCAGCAGGTGGTGCGCGACGTGGAAGCCTCGCTTCGCTCCTGCCTGGCTTACGACAAGATCAACTACCTGATGCTGATGATGGTGGACCGGGAGGTCCATTTTCACGTGATCCCGCGCTACGCTGGACCGCGTGAACTCGCCGGCCTGAATGTGCCCGACAAAGGATGGCCGCGTCGGCCGGACATGGAAGCGCCGACGCCGTTAACCGATGAACAAGTGCGCGACTTACGCGACGCGCTGCGCCGAGCCTGGTCTTGATGCAGCGTTTTCGGGCGGCTAGCTTCGAGCCACGCAGCAGGAGACATCCATGATTCTCACCACCACCGATACGATCGAAGGCCGCAAAGTCATATCCTATCTGGGCATCGTCGCCGCCGACGCCATGATGGGCACCAACATGTTCCGCGACATGTTCGCCAAGGTGCGAGACGTAGTCGGTGGACGTGTCGGCTCGTACGAGAAGATCTTCGCCGAAGCCAAGCAGGAAGCTCTCAAGGATCTCGAGGAGAAGGCCAAGGCGCTGGGCGCCGATGCCGTCGTGGGCGTCGATCTCGACTACGAGATCCTCGGTGCCGACGAAAAGACCATGCTGCATGTCTCAGCCAATGGGACCGCGGTGAAGCTCGGCTGAGTCGGGCTACACTAGGGCCGATGCCCGGCCCGATCCTGGTTCATTCCCTCGACCATGCCCACGCCGCCCTAGCCGCCGCCGCGGCGCTGAGCGTACCCGTGACCCTGGCCAGCGCCCCAGGCGCCGCGGGCTATGCCGGCCCGGCCTGGTTTGGCGAGGTAATCGCCGCAGCGCGGCACGACCATCCTTCAGTGGAAGTAACCGCCGTGCTCGATTGCGGCGACGCGCCCGGCCACGTCATGGCGGCCGTGCGCTGGGCCATGAAGGCAGGTGGGGAACCCTTCGTTCTGCGCTTCACCGGGGATCCGGCGCGGGACAAGGCGCTGAGTGAAATCGCTAGCGCTGCCGGGCTACGGCTGATCCGCGATCTCGAGCCAAGTCTCGATCTTAGGCGCGTGCGCAACCCCGATGAGGCATGCCGGGCCTGGCTGGCCGGCGTGGCGGCGGCGCCGTAAGTCAGCTATCTCTCCGCCGCATGACCGGACCTCAAGCCCCCTGGTGGCGGCCCGACCGCCTGGCCCGCCGCCGCGCCAACCTGGAGAAGCGCGCGGCGATCCTGGCGGCCACGCGAGCCTGGTTCACCGGTCAGGGCTTCCTCGAGGTCGAGACACCGGCGTTGCAGGTATCGCCGGGCTTGGAGCCGCATCTCGTCGCCTTCGCGACCTCGATCCGCGACCCGGGTGCGACCGACGGCCGGCCGCTCTATCTCCACACCTCGCCCGAATTCGCCATGAAGAAGCTGTTGGCCGGCGGGATGGAGAGAATCTTCCAACTCGCCCGCGTCTTCCGCAACGCCGAGCGCTCGGCCACACACCATCCCGAATTCACAATGCTGGAGTGGTACCGCGCCAAGACGAGCTACGTGGCGCTGATGGAGGATTGCGAGGGCCTGCTCGCGGCCGTGGCCGAAGCCGCCGGCGCCGGTCAGTTCACCTGGCAGGGCAAGCGCTGCGACGCCTCCGCCCCGGCCGAGCGGCTTACCGTCGCCGAGGCGTTCAAGCGCGAATGCGGCATCGACCTGCTGGCCACTGCACCCGAACCCCTCAATCCATCGCTCGACCTCCTCGCGGCAGTGGCGAAGCCGCTGGGCATTGCGCCGCGCGCCGGCGATCGTTGGGACGATCTCTTCTTCCGCATCTTCATGGAGCGCATCGAGCCGCGCCTCGGCATCGGCCGACCGACGATCCTGCGCGACTATCCGATCTCCATGGCCGCGCTGTCGCGGCCCAAGGCTAACGACCCGCGCCTGTGCGAACGCTTCGAGCTCTATATCTGCGGTCTCGAGCTCGCCAACGCCTTCGGCGAGCTGACCGACCCGTTTGAGCAGCGCCGGCGCTTCGAGGCCGACATGGCGCTCAAGGAACGGCTCTACGGCACGCGCTACCCAATCGACGAAGACTTCATGGCGGCCCTGGAGCACGGGCTGCCGCCCTGCGCCGGGATCGCTCTTGGCATGGACCGGCTTGTCATGCTGGCCACGGGTGCCGAGCATATAGAAGATGTGTTGTGGGCGCCGGTCGCCCATTCCGAGTAGGACTGGCCCCGAAGGAGGGTAAGCATGGACGGTTCCCACCTGCCCCGGCGCACCCTGCGCACGGCGAGCGACCTGGCAAGCGAAGGCCTCGCCCGCGACGGCGTCGAGCAGGTCGCGGCGCGCTACGCGGTCGCGATCACGCCGGCAATGCAGGAGCTGCTGCATGTCGATCCGATCGCCCGACAGTTCGTACCCGACGCCGCCGAATTGACCCTGACCGCGGACGAGAACACCGACCCGATCGGCGACCAGGCGCATTCGCCGGTCAAAGGGATCGTCCACCGCTATCCCGACCGGGTGCTGCTCAAGCCGACGCATACCTGCGCCGTCTATTGCCGCTTCTGCTTCCGCCGCGAGATGGTCGGGCCGGGCAGCGAGAGCCTCGACGCAAACGAGCTTGCTGCCGCCATCGACTACATCCGCTCGCGACCGGAAATCTGGGAGGTTATCCTCACCGGCGGCGATCCGCTGATCCTCAGCCCCCGTCGCCTATCGGAGATCGTTGCCGCTTTGAGCGAGATTCCCCATCTCGGGGTCATCCGCTTGCACACGCGCATCCCGGTGGCCGATCCGGCGCGAATCAGCGATGAGCTGGTTGCCGCGCTGGCGAGCGACAAGGCCATCTACGTCGTGTTGCACGCCAACCATCCAGGCGAGCTGAGCGAAGCGGCGATCGCCGCCTGCCGGCGGATCATCGACGCCGGCATCCCGATGCTCTCGCAGAGCGTGCTGCTCAGGGGCGTCAATGACGATGCCGCGACGCTGGAGCAGCTGTTCCGCACCCTGGTGCGCCACCGCATCAAGCCCTACTACCTGCACCACGCCGACAAGGCTCCGGGAACGAGCCATTTCAGGACTACGCTTGCCGAAGGCCAAGCGCTGATGCGCCAGATGCGCGGTCGCGTCTCGGGCCTGTGCCAGCCCGAATACGTGCTCGACATCCCCGGCGGGCACGGCAAGGTGCCGGTCGGGCGCAGCTATCTCGACGGCGACATAGTCGAAGACTGGCGTGGCCAGCGCCACGCCTACGCTCAGGAAGCGGCGACGAAGGCCTTGTAGTCGTCGGCGCAGTCCTGCACCGCGGCGTTATAGAGCCGCTCGCCGGCTTCGCGGCTCGACAGCCCGGGATTGGAGCCGATGCGCCCGTCCGGGAAGTTGCGCCGGTAGTCGGCCGAGTCGGTGAATGTCCCGGTCGGCGCCACCGGCGGATCCATGACCATTTTTCGCACGGCCTCGGGATAGGCGTACCAAGTCAACGACACTTCCGACGGTGTGGCGTGCGAGCCCTCGGAGCCGCCGTAAAGCTCGCTCGACAGCGCCTTCACCTTCGCGGATTCCCACCAGTTGCGCAGTTTGCACTTGATCGAGGGTGCGTTGCCGGCAGGGTGCAGGCTGGTCTCGGCGTAGATCTCCGAGAACGCCGCCGTCACCGTGGCGATGTTCCCGCCATGGCCGTTGATGAAATAGAAGCGCGTGAAGCCGTGCCGGGCGAGCGAGGCCACGGTGTCCCGTACAACAGCAATAAGCGTCGTCGGCCGCAGGGTCATGGAGCCGGGAAAGGCCAGGTGGTGTTGGGCCATGCCGACCGCGATGGTCGGTGCCACCAGCGCCCCGGCTGCCTCGCCGATCCCCTTGCCCACCACCTCGGCACAGATTGCGTCGGTGCCGATCAGGCCGTTGGGCCCGTGCTGCTCGGTCGAGCCGATCGGGATGACGATCCCCGTACTCTTCTTGAGGTACGTCTCGACCTCACTCCATGTCTGCTGGTGCAGTAGCATCCCCTGACTCCACTGATAAACGGCCGCAATCCTTATCACGTTTGGAGCGGCGGAGCCCATGGCCAGACGAGGCTGCGGGCCTGCCCATCGCTCAATTGCCAAACCCACCTGCGTCCGCTAAAGAACCGCCGAATTATCGGATTCGTTCGCGCGAGGAGACGCCCCGTGAAGACCACCCGCAAGGTCAAAGAGATTCTGTCCTGGTACGAGAGCGACAACCCCGGCACGAAGGCCAACCTCGCGCGCATCCTGATGAACGGCCGCCTAGGCGGCACGGGCAAGCTGGTCATCCTGCCGGTCGACCAGGGCTTCGAGCACGGGCCGGTGCGCTCCTTCGCGCCCAATCCGCCGGCCTACGATCCGCATTACCATTTCCAGCTGGCCATCGACGCCGGCCTCTCGGCCTATGCCTCGGTGCTCGGCATGATCGAGGCGGGGGCCGACACCTTCGCCGGCCAGATTCCGCTGATCCTCAAGGTCAACAGCGCCAACACCCTGGCCCGCAACAAGGACCAGGCGGTGCACGGCTCGGTCAGGGACGCGCTGCGCCTCGGCTGCTCGGCCATCGGCTTCACCATCTATCCCGGCTCGGATGACCAGTTCGAGATGATGGAGGAGATCCGCGAGATGGCCGAGGAGGCCAAGGCTGCGGGTCTCGCCGTGGTCATGTGGTCCTACCCGCGCGGCGGCGACCTGACCAAGGAAGGCGAGACGGCGATGGATGTCTGCGCCTACGCGGCGCACATGGCGGCCCTGATGGGCGCCCACATCATCAAGGTCAAGCCGCCCACGGCCGCGCTCTACCAGGATACCGCGAAAAAGGTCTACGAAAAGGAGAAGATCGACATCTCCTCAATGGCCGCGCGCATCCGGCATGTCATGCAGTCCTCCTTCAACGGGCGGCGCATCGTCGTCTTCTCGGGCGGCGAGGCCAAGGACGAGGCCGGTCTGTTCGCCGAGATCAAGGGGCTCTACGAGGGCGGTGCCAACGGCTCGATCATCGGCCGCAACACCTTCCAGCGCCCGCGTGACAAGGCGCTCGAGTTGCTCGACAAGATCATCCAGATCTATCAGGGCAAGGCGTGAGCCGCACCGGCGGCGCGTCGCCGGACCGCTGCCAGCTCTATCTCGTCACACCGCCTTCCCTCGATCCGGCCGGCTTCAAGGATGTCCTCGCAGCGGCGCTCGACGCGGGCGACGTCGCCTGTCTGCAGCTGCGCCTCAAGGACGTGCCGGACGACGCCATCAAGCGCGCCTGCGACGTGCTGCTCCCGGTCGCGCAAGCGCGCAACGTCGCCTTCCTGATGAACGACCGTCCTGACCTCGCGGCGAAGACGGGCTGCGATGGCGTGCATGTCGGACAGGAGGATGCCTCCTACGAGGCGGCGCGCCAGGCGGTTGGCGAGGACGGCATCGTCGGGGTCACCTGCCATGACTCCCGGCACCTGGCCATCGAGGCCGGCGAGGCCGGGGCCGACTACGTCGCCTTCGGCGCCTTCTTCAGCACCGGCACCAAGACAGCCAAGACCAGGGCCATGCCGGAACTGCTGCGCTGGTGGAGCGACATCGCCACGGTCCCGTCGGTGGCCATCGGCGGCATCACGGTCGAGAATTGCGGTGCCCTGGTCGAGGCCGGGGCGGATTTCCTCGCCGTGGTCTCGGGCGTCTGGGACTATCCGGCAGGGCCGGCGGCCGCGGTAAAGGCCTTTAACCAGACGATGGCGGCCCATTCCAGACGTTGAAGCGTCCGGAACAAGCTGATAGGTTCCGCGCCTCTTTTCCAATTCCCTTCAGGCAATTCGGGCCGGTCCCATGAAGATCAACGGCAGCGCCATCCGCTCGGGCAACGTCATCGAAGTCGACGGGCGCGTCTGGCGCGTCATCAAGCACAACATCGTCAGCCCCGGCAAGGGCGGCGCCTTCAACCAGATCGAGATCCGGGACGTCAAGACCGGCACCAAGTCGAACATGAAATTCCGCTCCGACGAGACGGTGGAGCAGCTGCGCGTCGAGGAGAAGGAGATGCAGTACCTGTTCGCCGACGGCGACCAGTACACCTTCATGGACCAGGAGAATTACGAGCAGCTGACGGTCAACCGCGACATGATTGGCGACGGCGCCGACTTTCTCACCGACGGCATGATGGCCTCGATGCAGTTCATCGAGGGCCAGGGCGTGGTCGGTGTCGAGTTGCCGCTCACCGCCATCGGTACCGTGGTCGAGGCGGACGCGGTGGTGAAGGGCCAGACCGCAGCCTCCTCCTACAAGCCGGCGAAGCTGGACAACGGAGCGCGCGTCATGGTGCCGCCGTTCATCGCCACGGGCGAACGTATCGTGGTCAACATCGCCGACCGCACCTACGTCGAACGCGCCAAGGACTGACCGGGCCGAGGCCCGAGGAGCATCCCGATGGCTGCGCGTACGGCCCTCTACAACGTCATGGAGCGCGCCGCCCGCAAGGCAGCCCGCAGCCTGGTCCACGATTTCGGCGAGGTCGAGCACCTCCAGGTCTCCATGAAAGGGCCAGGCGACTTCGTCTCGACCGCCGATCATCAGGCGGAGCGCATCGTCAAGACGGAGCTGGCCAAGGCAAGGCCCGGCTACGGCTTCCTGCTTGAGGAGGGCGGCGAGAGTCCCGGTGACGGCAAGCACCGCTGGATCGTCGACCCGCTCGACGGCACGACCAATTTCCTGCATGGCATCCCACACTTTGCCATATCTATCGGTCTCGAGCGCGACAAGGAACTGGTTGCGGGTGTGATCTACGATCCGATGAAGGATGAGATGTTCTATGCCGAGAAGGGGCTCGGCGCCTTCGTCAACGACCGGCGGCTGCGAGTCTCGGCCCGGCCGCATCTTGCGGATTCGGTGATCGGCACCGGGATCCCGACACGCCGCGGCAACGGCGAAGGGGAGCATGCCCGCTATCTGAAGCTTCTCGCGGCCGTCATGAGCAACACCGCCGGCGTGCGCCGTATGGGGGCAGCCGCTCTCGATCTCGCCTATGTCGCGGCCGGCCGGCTCGACGGTTTTTTCGAGATGGGCCTGTCGGCCTGGGACATGGCAGCCGGCGCAGTGATCGTGCGCGAGGCCGGCGGCTATATCGAGGAGATCGACGGCGGCAAGGATTTCATGAAGAGCGGCAGCGTGCTGGCGAGCAACGATCGCCTGCTGGCGCCGCTAGGGACGCTACTGCGCGAAGCGGGCGGAGCCCTCAAGGCTGGATAGGAGCCTGTCCACGCGCAACTTTCCGAACGCGCGGACAGGCTCCTAGAGCTCGGATCCGTCGACGCCGTAGTGGACCGTCATAGCCAGCCCCATATCGACGGTAACGCCGTCGTCGGCGAGGGGCAGAACGATACGCTCGAGCGCGGCGCAGCGCTCGACATGAAGGGCAAAGACCGGCTTGCCGCGGCGCCAGAGGATCGCCCTTTCACTGATCAGCCTCTTATAGTCTTCGTATGTCGGGTGTCCCGGGCCGAATTCGGGATAGAGCTCATCGAACCAGCAGCCGGTCATGTCCCGCCCGAGGGCGATGGCCATGTAGGTGCCGACCAGACGGTAGCGAAAGCGCATCGGATGGTTGTGCACGTCGAGGAGCCAGATGTTCGGCAGGAGCCTAGGGACCGCCATCGGGTCGAAGTGGCGCCGGGCGGGCAGCCGACCTGCTGCGGGCCGGATACACCGCCAATACTCGTAGAGCGCCCGGATCCGCGGATTCCAGCTGCTGGCATCCGGTTCATTCGCCT
>VGEI01000072.1 GCA_016869415.1 Alphaproteobacteria bacterium | reverse complement strand
TGAGGTTGTCGTGGCGCGACAGCAGTGTGTACTTCTGGCCCTTGATGAAGCGCCGATCCTTGCCGCTGACCCGCGCGTACTCGGCCTTGCGCACCCGGTCGAGCGCCTCGCCCAGATGGCGCATGACATGGAACTTGTCGAACAGGATCGCCGCCTGCGGCGCTCGTTGGCGCGTCGTGTTGTGGAACGGCTTCCACATGTCCATCACCGCCAGGCGAATGGCGCGGCTGTCAACGCCGGAGTAAAAATGCATCGGCTGGCCGGAGTAAAAATGCATCACGGCTGACCATGCCCAAGGTTGCAAATCAAGGCGGCAGCTCCAACCGTCAGCGTGGCCCCTTACCGTGGAATGTCATTGCCAAAGCAGGGGGTGTTTGTTAGCCTTGATGAATCGACTGCATCGCCAAGACCTTTGTCGCAAAGGGAGACCGGATGATGACTACGCGGATCGAACAGGCAGAGGCGATCGTCAAGAAGCACATGAACTGGTCGTTCGTCGGCGGGCTCATCCCGGTGCCGCTGGTCGATGTCGCTGCGGTGACGGCGGTCCAGGTGAAGATGCTGTCCGATCTCGCCAAGCTCTACGAAGTGCCGTTCCAGGCGAACGCCGCAAAGGCCGTCGTCACTGCGCTGCTCGGCGGCATCCTGCCCAGCATGCTGACCGGGCCTCTGGCCGGCGCGGGCGCCAAGCTGATCCCGGTCATCGGCACCACGCTCGGCGTCATCACCATGCCGGCCCTCTCGCTGGGCGCCACCTGCGCCGTGGGCCGGATCTTCATCAAGCATTTTGAGTCCGGCGGTACCTTCCTCGATCTCGACGTCGAGAAGATGCGCAAGCACTTTCAGGCGGAATTCCAGACGGGGCGTACGGCTTCCAAGGCCTGAACCCAGCGCGGGACGATGCAGAACGGGCCGGCTTTGCCGGCCCGTTTCGTTTGGGCCCCCAAGTCGGGCCCGGCTCAGGTGGCCAAACCGCCCTCTCGAAATATGAAGGCTTTCCGGGTAGGTTACGGCACCGGCCGGGTATGGCCGGCGGGGGGTGTCCATGGTTGCTAACCCGTTCTTTTGGGTCGCTTATGTCGTGCTGGCGTTCGCCGTTGCCCTGTTCGGCCACGGCCGCCGGATCGGCGTGCTCGGGTTCTTCATCCTGGCGCTGCTCTTCACGCCTCCGCTGATCCTGCTGATCCTGATCCTCACGCGCCCGAAGTCGCCGCGGGTCGAGCCGTCAAAGACCTGATCGGCCGCGCATGCCGCGTTTCCGCCGCTTCACTGCGATGCTGCGCCGCGCCCTTCGGGGACTCCGGCAGTGAGCCTGATCCAGCTTTTCCGCGAGGAGGGCGCCAGCCAGCCCGGGCGCATCGCCCTGATGAGCGCCGTGGCCGGCCTGAGCAGCGCCGGCGTGCTGGCCATCATCAACGCCGCCGCCGACGCGGTGGAACAGCGCCAGCCGACGACGACGTTCTTTTTCGCGTTTCTGGCGATCGTGATCCTGTACGTGATCTCCAAGCGCTTCATCATGTTGACCGCGATCCGCGAAACCGAGCAGATCGTCCACAAGATCCGCGTGCGCATCGTGGACCATGTGCTGCGCAGCGATCTGCTGGCGCTGGAGCGGATCGGCCGCAGCGACATATTCAGCAGCGCCGGCAAGGAGACGCGCACGATCTCCCAGGCCGCTTTCCTGATGACCAATGCTGCCGAGTCGCTTGCCATGCTGGTCTTCGCGGTGATCTACCTGGCCTATCTGTCGCTGGCCGCGTTCGTCATCGGCGCCATCTTCGTCACGGTCGCGGTCCTCATCCATTTCCGGAAGACGAAGACGATCGACGCGGAACTGCGTGACGCGATCAACCAGGAGAACGAGTGCCTGGATGATCTCAACGACTTCCTGGCGGGCTTCAAGGAGACCAAGGTCAACGCCGCCCGAGCAGCCGACATGTTCCGTAATTTCCAGCGCCAGTCGGCGCTTGCGGCCGACAAGCAGATCACCACGCAGAGCCGTATGGCGGAGCACTTCACCCTGACGCAGGTGATGTTCTATCTGCTGATTGCGACGATGGTCTTCGTCGTGCCGATCTTCTCCGAGGCCTTCGGCAACGTCGTGGTCAAGACCGCAACCGCCGTGCTCTTCATGATCGGTGCCATCACCACGATCGTCACGACGGTGCCGATCGTCGCCCAGGCAAACGCCGCGGCCAACAATGTCCGCTCCATCGAGCAGAAGCTGGTCCAGGCTGCGAAGGGAGCGCAGGCGCCTCACGCGGAGATGAAGAGCGAGCCGTTCAATGAGATCGTCTTCGAGAACGTGATCTTCGAGCACCGCGACAGCCACGACAATCCGTCCTTCTCGCTCGGCCCGCTGAATCTCACATTCCGTTCGGGCGAAACCGTGTTCATCACGGGCGGTAACGGGTCGGGGAAGACGACGCTCATGCGGCTGCTGATCGGCCTCTATCGGCCGACGACCGGCGTGATCAGGATCGACGGAAAGGTCGTCGACGAGAAATCCATCGACGCGTACCGGAACACGTTTGCCGTCGTGTTCTCCGATTTTCACCTGTTCCGGCGCCTCTACGGCATGATGGAAGCCGCGCAGGAGAAGATCGACGCATTGCTGGCGAAGCTCGAGATCGAGGGCAAGACGCGGGTCACCAACGGCGTGTTCGATACGCTCGATCTCTCCGGCGGACAGCGCAAGCGCGTGGCGCTGGTCGTGGCGCTTCTCGAGGACCGTCCTGCCGTGGTGCTCGACGAATGGGCGGCGGATCAGGACCCCGTATTCCGCAAGAAGTTCTACGATGAGATGCTCGTCGAGCTGAAGCGCAGGGGCAAGACGATCATCGCCATTACGCACGACGATCACTATTTCCACGTTGCCGACCGGCAGATCAGGATGGAGTACGGCCAGGTCGCCGCCGACACCCGGGGGCAGTCCCATGCTTGAGGCTTTCAAACGCTTCTGGTTCTGGATCGACAATCATCTCGTGAGCACCACGATCACGATCGTGATGGCTGCGATCCTGGTCATCGTGCTTTGGCCGATGTCGGTGATCTTCATCCCGGCCGGTCATGTGGGCGTGCTGTGGAGCCGGTTTTTCGGCGGTACGGTGACGGACAGGCACTACGCCGAGGGCATGCGTCTGATCCTGCCGTGGGACGTCATGAACATCTATGACGCGCGGGTGCAGCTCATCGAACGGGACTACGACGTGCTGACGGCCGACGGGTTGCGGTCGACGATCAACGTTGCGTTTCGCTTCCGCATCGACGCCGAACATGTCGGCACGATGCACAAGTTCGTCGGTCCGGACTACCTGCGCTCGCTCGTGGTGCCCGATGTAGGGTCGGAAGCGCGGCACATCCTTGCCCGTTACCAGCCGGAAGAGGCGTTCACGACCTACCGCACCAACATCGAAGACCAGATCCGTCAGAACGTCGAGCGCAACCTGCTGGAGAATTTCAATCCGCCCGATGAGGACCATATCCGCTTCTTCTTCATCGAGGACATCCTGATCCGCGGCGTCCAGTTCCCGCCCGCGGTCGCCGACGCGATCGAGCGCAAGCGCGTCGAATACAATCGCGCCCAGCAGTACGAGTTCAGCATCGAGGCCGAGCGGCGCGAGGCGATCCGCAAGCAGATCGAGGCCGAGGGTATACGCGCCTTCCAGGACACGATCCGGGACGGCCTCACCGACAACTATCTGCGCTGGCGCGGTATCGAGGCGACACTCGCGCTGTCGAGGTCGCCGAACAGCAAGGTCGTGGTCATTGGTTCCGGACCGGGTGGGCTGCCGATTATCCTCGGAGGGATGGACGGCAATACACCTACCGTGCCACCGGCCGGGCCGATGTCGGTGCCGCCACTGGGAACTCTCGATCCTTCCGCCGGCGGGCCGGCGCGTTTCCGCGATGAAGGGCTGTCGGGCTCGCCGCCTTCACCGGCCGCGCCCGCACCGCTGATTTCTCCCGGCACGCCGCCCGCACCCTCGACCGCCCCATTGCGGCCGGGCGGTGCGCCGCCGGCGAGCCGCCCCCCCGGCTGAGCGGGGCCTAGCGAACCACCACCGCGCTGGTGGTCGGGATCAGGTTGACCGACTTGCTGAGGTTGAGGATCTGCTGGATGACGCTCATCACGAGCGCCGAATTGCCCTGGTTTTCAGCCGGAATGCTGTAGGTATTGCCCTCGAAGTCGACGCGAACAAGGTCACCCGGCCGCGTCTGGTTCTTGCGTACGACGATCAGCTCGTCGCCTCGACCGAGGTAGTTGTAGTTCTTGGCTTCCTGACTGGTCAGGATGAGCCGGTGCGGGACGGGACGCTCGACCTGCTGATAGATCAGGTTGCCCACGAAGTTGAACACGTCTCGCGTCGAGCGGATCACGACGCTCAGCGAGGCGTTCTCGAAGCCGGCGATGCCCGAGCCCGACTGGAAGTTCTGTTGCGAGCCGGGCTGCGGCGCGGCCCCTGCGCCAGGAGCGTCGAGCGAGCCGCACATCACGGATTGCGGCAGCCGCGGCATGTTGGGGGCGCCACCGGTGAAGCAGAAGCGCGGATAGTTGATCGCGCGCATCAGCTGGTAGTGGACCTCCGAGCCGACCGGCGTCGGTTGCAGGATCAGTCCTGCCTGGGCCGCCGCCTGGAGCCGTAAGGGATCCTTGGCTTCCTGGGTGGTCAGGGCCGGCCCGAACGGCATCATGATCTGCGGGTTCTCGGTGGTGAAGCCGAGTTCCAGGAGATTCTGCAGCGTGGCGACGAACGCGTCGTATCGAGGATCGTTCGGATCGTTGATGTAGGTCTCGGTGCGGTTGTTCGCCGTAATGGTCACGCGTTCGATGAACAGGCTGAACAGCAGCTCGCGCGGGATTCCCTGCATGACGTAAAAGTGAACCGTCGCAGGAGAAATGGGCGTGAGCAGGCCGGTGATGAACTCGGAGTTGTCGAGCGAGGCCAGGTCGAAGTTGAAGCCGCTGGTGACGCCGATCGAGGGGGTCAGGGTTGCGCCGCTACGGGCAGGCGCGCTGAAATTCACGAACGGGAAGAAGCCTTGAATGGCCGGACTGACCTGTCCATTGCCTCGTACGACCGCGATGGTGGCGAAATGGAGCGGCCGGTTGTAGGCCGCGCGGACCATGTTGATGAGTACGTTTTCGTTATGCGTGCGCTCGACCGCCTTGTCGTAGCCGGCGGCCCAATCCGAGAAATCGACCAGCGATTGACAGGCGCTGACGGCCAGAGCGCCGACAATCGTTAAGGCGCGGCCAAGATGTCGCAGCAGCATAGTCCCCCCGATATGACCACCGTACACGGGCCCCCGTGCCCGGTCGGTGCGCCGGATCATACAGGACAACCTCCGGGCGGGTAAGCGCCTCGGACGAAGGCCGCTAGCCCAGTTCGGCCTGGATTTCTTCGAGGATGGCGGGGGCGGTGGTGACGACAATCCGGCGGCCATCGACCAGCTCGATCGTGGCCGTGGCTCCGCGTCGCTCGCGGCCGCCGTAGAGGCACCCGGCAAGAGCGCCAAGGGGGCCAAGAGCCACGGCACCGGCGGTGGCCCAGAGCAGCAGGGAACCGATACGCCGGTCGGACACGGAAGATACGACGACGACACGGACGGCGTCACGCTTCAGTTCCACGAAGTCACGGAGATTGAGAAGCAGGCCAAGCGGCCCTTCCGGGCCGCGGCGCATTAGCAGGATCTCGGCGCTCGGCACGTCGCCGCCAATCACCCGGAGGCGGCGGGGGACGATCTGCTTGAAGGCGCGGAACGGGTTGGAGGGGGCGGAGCCGCCCTGGGTTCCCTTGTCGGCGTCCGCCGTTTCTTGCGCCGCCGCAACCGCCTCGATCTGCGGCGGCGGGGCCTTCGGCGGTTCTTCGGCGCGCTGCGCCGTGTCGGGCCGCGGCGGCACGGCGATCGAATCCAGGGGATTGTCGCCGATCGTGCGGCGGCGGCTCATACGTGCCGCCCGGCTTCCTGCGCCAGGACTTCCCTGGCGAGCGCCCGATAGTCGAGCGCCCCCGTGCTGCGCGGGTCGTAGGTCGTGATGGGCTGGTGGAACGATGGAGCCTCGGCGAGACGAATATTCTCGCGAACCTCGGTCTTGAAGACCTGGCTGGTGAAGGTATGCCGCAGGCTGTCGACGACGTCGCTGGCGTGGCGGGTGCGGGTATCGACGCGGCAGGCGACGATGCCGGCGATGGTCAGGGAGGGGTTGAGCCTCTCGTTGACCGTGCGGACCGTGTCGAAGAGCTGGGCCACGCCGGCAAGGGCCAGGACATGCGCCTCGACGGGCACGATCAACTCGTCGGACGCGGCCAGCGCGTTGAGCGTCAGCAGTCCGAGCGTGGGCGGGGTGTCGATCAGTAAGTAGTCCCAGCGCGCGCCGGCCATTCCCGCGATCCGTCGCTTGAGCGTCGTCTCGGCGCTCATCTCACGAGCCAGCTGGCGCTCGGCCCCATTCAGGCCGCGGGTCGAGGGAATGCAGTCGACCCCGACCGTCGTGCTTTCGCGAATCAGGCTTTCAGGCGGGTCGATGTCGGTGAGCAGCTCAAGCGCGCCGCGATCCGGCGCTGTTATGCCCAGCCAGGACGTCGTATTGCCCTGCGGGTCGAGGTCGATGACGAGGACGCGCTTCTTCGCCTCGGCGAGCGCCGCGGCGAGATTGACGGTGGTCGTCGTCTTGGCCGACCCGCCCTTCTGGTTGGTGACAGCGATTATCCGCATCGTTGTCCGGCACTCACAAGATTTGGCGAATCACCGAAGCCTGGAAAAGATAACACGCCTGCGCGCCGTGTCAGACAGGAATCGCCCGATTCGAGCCTCGTGACAGTCGGGCGGGATGCGCTATGGTGCGGGCCTCTTTGCTCAATTCCCGCGTTCCCGGTTATGCGTGTAGTCCCGTTTGCGCCCGAGCATATCGAAGCCGTAACGGCACTCTGGCTGGAGTTGCACCCGGACTGGACCTGGGTCACAGGCGAGGAGTTTCGTAAATCGGGCTTTGTGATCGACGAGGACAGGGCCGGTTTCGTCATCTTCGACGAGGCTGGCCGATTGGCCGGCAGTGCCTTCGGCTCGGCGACGCGCGATCCGGATTGGCCGCGTAACCGCTATCTCCAGTTCGAGCTGAAGCCCGAGGCCGTTCGCGAGGACATCGTGTCACCGCTGCTGGCGCAGATGGCGGAGGCCGATCGCCAGCGGCCAGGGACCTGGCAGGTGATCAATCTCAGCGACAAGGCACCGCCGGAACTTACGCCGATGATTCTCGCGGCCGGCTTCGAACAGTTCGACGCCTCAACGCGTATGGAATGGAAGGACGAGGTCGTACCCCTCGTCGATCCGGGGGCTCTGCGCATCGAGCTCTACCGGGGCGGCAGCGAGGCCACCGATGCGGCGATTGTCGACCTGCACAATCGCGCCTACCGGCCGATGCGGCTCGTCAGCCCGATCAAGGCCGAATATCTATGGCCGAAGGAACCGTGGCCGGGTCTGACGGCGCGCGAGTATGTGCTGGGTTGGGAAGGTGAAAACCTGGTCGGCTACGCCGAATGGTTCATCGTCAACGACGAGCCGCTCATCAACAGCATCACCGCGGCCCGCTCGCACTGGGGCACCCATGTCGCACCAGCGGTCGGCACGCGGGCCATGCAGCAGATGTTCGATCTCGGCTACCGGCACCTGTTCTCGTCGGTCTCGTCGCGCAACACGGCGTCCTACAAACTTCAATACCGGCATGGCTGGCGCCGCGTCAGCGAGAACGCGCGCAACTACGTCCGCAGGTTCTGAGGCTATTCCCAGATCAGCACGTTGGGAAGCTGGCCCGGTGCAGCACGGCGCAACAGCGAGTAGCCGACACCGGCGAGACCGCGGAAGAGGCCGAGATTCTCGGCGTCGCCGGCCGCGTTCCAGCCAAAGCTTCCCGTCCTGCGCGCCGTGGCCAGGATCTCATATGTCCGGCGCGAGGCTTCGTCGTCGAGTTCGCTATCGCCCAACGCGCGGGCGGCTTCGGCGAGGGTTTCGATATTGCCGAGATTGCCGCAGCACCAGGTGTCGATGGGTGAGGGAGGGCCGCGACGCACTGTCGCCACCGCAATATCGATATCGCGGGCGATCTCGATGTTCCGGTCCCCGAAACGTTGCATCCCCAGTCGCGCCAGGCCGATGCCGCCGGCGCCGTGGCACCACTGGCAGGGGAATGACGCTCCCTTGCCGTCGCCTGTTTCCCGCAGATCAGGCCAATTGCCCCTTTCGGCCGAGAACAGGGACCGTTCATATGCCAGGCAGCCTTCCGCCGCCGCGGTGAAAGCCGCGTTGCCGCTGGTCTTGGCTAGCGCGGCGAGCGCATAGGCAAACCCGGCGGCACCATGGGAAAAGCCGGTCAGCGGGCGGGACCCGAGATGCTTCCACAGGCCCGGGCCATTAGTGGTCTGCGGGCGGCTGCGCAGCAGATGCTGGCCGCAGGCCACGGCATGATCGAGCACGTGTGCGTCACCGGTCTCGCGGTGGAGTTTCAGCAGGCAGAGAATGGCGCCGGCGGCACCGCCGATGATGTCATAGACCTTGTCGGCGCCGATAACGTCGTCGCTGAGCAGCCGGGTTGCCGCAAGCGCATCATCCACAAGAGACTGCTCGTCGAGCAGCCGCGCGGTGGTGATCAGCGCGTAGATCAGCGAACTGATCCCCGAGGAGCCGCCGATGCCGCTGACGCGAGCGAAGCGGGCTGCTCCCGAGCTCCGGATGATGTAGCGCGACGGCGCCAGTCCCTCGAGCGCCAGTTCGCGCGATGCCGGATTATCGGCGATCCGGGCGTGCGCGGCGAGGAACAGCGACACGCCGGGCGCGCCGCCATAGAGGTCGGAGCCCAGGGGGACGAGCTGCCAGCCGCCGCCGTCGGCCAGCGGATCGAGGCCGATCCAGGCCGCGCCGCCGCTGTCGCGCAAGGCACGCTGCCGCAGCTCTCCGGCTATGCGATCCGCTTCCGCCATCGCCGCCGACCGGTCGAGTTTCGGCGACGTCGAAGACAGACCGGCGCGCTGGCGGGCCTTCTCCCTGAAGAAATCGGGATTGCTGAGCGGGTCGTCGACCACGGTCAGTCGGATCACGTCGAGCTGCCAGGCGATTTCCGCCTCGTCCAGGGTTTCGATCCGTCGTAGCGCTTCGATCAGTGCGGGTTGCAGTCCGCTTGCGGCGCTGCTGCCGGACCCGTCGCGCACCCGGTCGCCGTCCGCGGCGTGGACGAAAAAGGGGATGTTGAGATCGCCGAGGGCGCGTCGTTCGGCGGCAAAGAGGGGCCACAGCGCCTCGTCGTCCTTGTCCCAGTCGGCGAGACGCGAAACGAAGTCGAGATGCGCACTCCATTCCGTGCCGTCGCGCATATCGCGGTGGTTGCGCAGTCGGTCTAACAGTAGCGCATAGAAGCGGGTCGGCTTCAGGACACGCCGGATCGGTACGCCGGCAAAGGCGGCAAGCGGGCCGGTCTTGGAGGTCAGCTCGCGCTTGTGTGCCAGAATGAAGCGGAGATAAGCGCCGCAGCCATCCATGAGCGCATCGAGATAATCAGGCAGCTTGATCGTCGAGCCATCGAGCCGCGGCAGGTTGGCATGCCGGCCGGGTTGCCACGGCGCACGCGACGGTGCCATGGCGTCGGTGTTGATCTGGGCCCAGCGCTGCTCAGGCATCGGCCCGCCGACGCTGTCGTGCAGGCCGCCGAGGGCGATCAGCGCGGTTTCGGGCGTGCGCAGCCAACTCGGCAGAAGGCCGGTGGTCAGCACCGACTGCGCCAGGCGTTTCCCGGCGGCCTCCTGCGCACGCATCGGTGGCGCATCCGTGGCGGCGCTGGGGTCATGCGCCTGCAGGAGCATCTCCAGGTCGATCGGCACCGGCTGCTCACCGGCGGCGATCATGTTCTCTTCATGCATATCGCTGCCGACGAGCAGATGCCACAGGCCGAGCAGCGCGCCGGCGCGGCGGAAGAAGCGCCGCGCTGCGGCCCGGTCGGCGACGTCGCCATGGGCGATGAACTCGCACCAGCCGTAGCCGTCGCGGGCAATGACGCGGGCAGCCTTGAGGTCGATCGGCGCTCCCTGGCCATTCAGCCAGTCGATGAGCGCCCCCCAGCGGGCGTCGACGGTGACGTCCTTGGGCTTGTAGACCGCGGCCGTGCCGTCCCCGAAACGGACGATGTAGACGCTGCGCCCGAAATTGTGGAGATCGGAAAGCCCCGTCTCGACGGCCGTCACCGGCGTGTCGGTTGCGCCGGCGACCAGGTCCTGTCGGATGGCGATGTAGTCGGCGTCGAGGCGCCTCAGGAATTCCGCCGTCGTGTCTATCCACTGCCGCGTCAGCGAGGCGAGCAATCGAAGCAGGACCGGCTTGGTATCGAAGAGCCGTTGCAGCCCGGAGCGCCGCATCTCGGTGATGAACCGCTCGTAGTGCCGGGTGCGTGACGATGAATCGTCTGGCGCTAGACCGATTTCCTTTTGCCAGGCATCTCGGATGACGGCGAAATTCTCGTAGATCGCCATCCCGCAGAGCTTGGTGGCGCTCGCCAGGAGTGCGCGCGACATCTCGGTCCGCACAGCGTCGCTGATGCAGGTGCGGGCGGAGGCCGGCAACAGCGCATTCCGGCGGTCCTGCGCCGCGGTAACCAGTCCGTAGAACAGCGGCTCGAACGGCTGCGCCTCGGCCCGCCTCAATGCAGCAACCACAGCCAGCGGAGCGTCGGTCAGCATCGCCGGAACGATCCATGCGGCATCCTCGATCCAGCCGGGCAGGGCCGCGTCGGCGCGTCGACGGATCGCCGACAGGCGAGGCATGACCTGCTCCATCGTCAGCCCGTCGCGGCGAAGCCGCTTGGCAAACAGGGCCCAGTCGCCGCTTGCCGCATGGCGGCACCATGTCGCGAGCCGGCGCGCCGCGATGTCGGCATCACTTTTCAGGCCGGGTAGCGGCTCGTACTGGTCGGAGAGACGCTCGTCGAGGGTCGACGCCCGGAGCGCCAGATCCTCAAGCTGCTCGGGCGGGTACTTCATCGAAGCGCGTTGCCCGGATTCGCCCGCATTTCCTCTTCATGCATGCGCAGGCGCGCCATGTTCGCGCGGACGTTCTCGTAGGCTTCCGTGGAGACACTCAGCTCGCCACGAAACGGCCGATCGAGGGAGAGAATGAGAATGAAGACCAGCCCCATGGCGATGGCGGCCGATGCCGTCATTGCGAAGTGAAGAGGGACGTTGTCAATGCCGAGGACATAGGTGTAGCCGATGGTCAGCACCGTTCCGAGGATCAGGATAATCCAGACGGTCGTAGGTACGGCGGCATCGGCGGCAAGTATACGTGTCCGCCGCGCACCACAAAGGTTGTTGAGCCCTCGAAGCAGTTCGGCCTGGATTGCGAATTCCCCCAGATTCTTTGGGTCGAGGCGCGCGATGTGCGCGTGCGACTCCTCGAGGGACCGCCAGCCAATAGTCCCGAGCTCGCCACGCTGTTGCAGCGGCCATTCCACGTGCACCACCTGCTCGACATAGAGTTCGAGATAGGCCCTGATCGGCAGAGCCTTCTCATGAGGAAGACCGGTGGTATCCCTGTGAATATTGCCGATCAGGCTGGCTTCGGTGTCGACAATCTTGTCCGCGTCGGTAAAGGACTGCCATGCCGCGACGGCCACTGATCGGCCCCCATCGAGTGGTCCAGGTTGAATGTTAGTTCAGAGTTGGCCGTTGCGCTAGTTGGAGCGTGGCCGGCGAAGCCGATCGGCGTAGCGCAGCCGGCCATGCGGCGAATGCAGGCACGAACACTTCCGGTGCAGGCGGTTTGTAGCCGAGCGATTCATGCGGCCTGATCGCGTTGAAGTGACGCCGCCAGCTTTCGATGATGATCTGAGCCTCGCGCAGCGAGTAGAAGATTTCGCCATCGAGCAATTCATCGCGCAGGCGTGCGTTGAAGCTCTCGACGTATCCGTTCTCCCAGGGGCTGCCTGGCGTAATGTAGGCGGTCTTGGCACCAACGGCTGTGATCC
>VGEI01000071.1 GCA_016869415.1 Alphaproteobacteria bacterium | reverse complement strand
CAATCTTGCCCACGGCGTCTTCGCCATGGCCGGCGGGTACCTGACCACCACGATGATGAACGACTATGGCGTGCCCTTCGGCGTCGCCCTGGTCTTTGCCGCTGTCGCCGTCGCCCTGATCAGCGTTGCTCTGGAGCGCACTCTCTATTCCCGTCTCTACGGCGCCGGCGAGCTCGAGCAGGTTCTGTTCACCATCGGCCTGATCTTCATGGCGGTCGCCGTGGTCCGCTACGTGTGGGGCCCACTGCCGCAGCGCATGCTGTTGCCGGAAATATTGCGCGGCCAGATCGATCTCGGCTTTCGGGTCTTTCCGACCTATCGCACGTTTCTCATCGTCACCAGCCTCGCACTCATTGCTGCCCTATGGCTCGGCATCGAGCGCACCAATTTCGGCGCCCAGATCCGTGCCGCCGTCGACAACCGGCGCATGGCTGAATCGCTCGGCATCAACACCGGACGATTGTTTACCCTGACCTTCGCACTGGGCTCGGGCCTTGCCGCCCTAGGCGGCGGGCTCGGCGCCGACATCCTCGCCGTCGAGCCGACCTATGCCTTCGAGTATCTCGTCTACTTCCTCATGGTCGTCGCGGTCGGCGGACTCGGCTCGATCCGCGGCCCCTTCATCGCCGCCCTCTTCCTGGGTGTCGGGGACACGGCGTGCAAGTACCTTGTCCCCGAGTTCGGCGCCTTCTTCATCTTCGTTGCCATGATCGGCCTCTTACTGTGGCGGCCGAACGGCCTTTTCGGGCGGGCCTAGATCCTTGTTCCGCCCGGACCCGTCATCCCCGATCTCGCCGACCGAGCAGCTGGTCCGCCGCCACCGGCTGCATCCGCTGGAGCTGCTCCCCTGGCTGGCTGTGATCGGCACCTATTTCCTGCTGCCCGGCTACCTGCCGCTCGGCAGCCAGGTTCTGATCATGATCCTGTTCGCGCTGTCGCTCGACCTG
Organism: Alphaproteobacteria bacterium; assembly: GCA_016869415.1. Lineage (GTDB taxonomy): Bacteria > Pseudomonadota > Alphaproteobacteria > CACIAM-22H2 > CACIAM-22H2 > VGEI01. The sequence continues at coordinate 11,185 of VGEI01000071.1, read as the reverse complement.
ATCCTCGGCTACGCCGGCATCATCACCCTCGGCCATGCCGCCTTCTTCGGCGTCGGCGCCTATACCGCCGGCATCTATGCCATCCACGTCACCGGCGAGCCCCTTTCCGGCCTCGTGGTGGCGACGGTCGCGGCGGGGATCATCGGCCTGATCTCCGGTCTGATCATCCTGCGCACGCACGGCCTGACCTTGCTCATGCTTACCCTGGCCATCGTCTTCCTGATCCAGGAGACCGCCAACAAGGCCGGCTTCATCACTGGCGGCGCTGACGGACTGCAGGGCATCTCCATGCAGCAGATCTTCGGCCAGTTCCGCTTCGACATGTTCGGCCGCACGGCCTACGTCTACTCGGCGATTGTCCTGTTCCTCGTCTGGCTCTTCGCCCGGCTTCTCGTGCATTCGCCCTTCGGCCGCTCGCTGACCGGCATCCGCGAGAACATCACGCGCATGCACGCCATCGGCACGCCGGTGCGCCGCCGCCTGGTCACCATCTATGCGATCTCGGCAGCACTCGCCGGCCTGGCCGGCGCCCTGCTCACCCAGACCACGCAGTTCGTCGGCTTGAGCGTGCTGAGCTTCGAGCGCTCGGGCGAGATCGTCATCATGCTGGTCCTCGGTGGTATCGGCCGGCTCTATGGAGCCTTCATCGGTGCCGCCGTCTTCATGATCGCCAAGGACGAGCTGGCCAAGGCCGACCCGGTGTTCTGGTATTTCTGGATCGGCATGCTGCTCGTCCTCGTGGTCATGTTTGCCCGTGGCGGCATTCTCGGGTTGATCGACCAGGCGCTGAGCTGGGTGCGGAGGAAGTCATGACTCCAGCGCTGCAGACCGTCGGCCTGAAGAAGAGCTTCGGCGCCCTCCCGGTTGCCAACGACATCAACTTCTCCCTAGTACCCGGCGCCCGCTATGCCCTGATCGGTCCCAATGGCGCCGGCAAGACGACGTTCATCAACTTGATCACCGGCCGGCTCGCACCCTCAGCCGGCCAGATTCTGCTCGGCGGAGAGGACATCACCCGCATGCCGCAGGCCGGCCGGGTGAAGCGTGGCCTCGGACGTACCTTCCAGATCAACACCCTGTTCAAGGGCCTGTCGGTGCTGGAGAACGTCGTCATGGCGGTCAGCGAGCACCACGGCAAGGCCGCTGACATGTTCCGTTATGCGGGATCGCATCGCGGTCTGGTCGAGGAGGCTTATTCGCTGCTCGAGCGTCTGCGGCTCGGCGCAGACGCGTTGCTGCCTGTGAAGGAGCTGCCCTACGGCAAGCAGCGTCTGGTCGAGATCGCCATCGCGCTCGGTCTTAAGCCCTCGGTGCTGCTGCTCGACGAACCGGCAGCGGGCGTGCCCTCGACCGAGACGGAAATCATCCTGAGCGTCATCGAGCAGCTGCCCGGCGACATTGCGGTGCTGATCATCGAGCACGACATGGAGTTGGTCTTCCGCTTCGCCAAGAAAATCACCGTGCTGGTGCAGGGCGCCGTGCTGGTCGAAGGTACGCCGGCGGAGATCGCGGCCGACGCGCGGGTGCGCGAAGTCTATCTCGGCGAGCGCGACCATGGCTGAGAGCCTGAGCTTCCGCGGCGTATCGGCCGGCTACGGCGAGACCGTGGTGCTGGAAGACGTGTCACTGTCGCTGGCCGCCGGTGGCACGCTGGCCGTGCTCGGCCGCAACGGAGTGGGCAAGACGACGCTGCTGGCCACGGTCATGGGCCACACCACCCGCCATGCCGGCTCGATCGCCTTCAACGGGCAGGCGATCGAGGCTCTCGCTACCTATCGGCGGGCCCTGCTCGGCATCGGCTACGTGCCGCAGGAGCGCGAGATCTTTCCCTCGCTCACCGTCGACGAGAACCTGACCGTGGCGGCGCGCGCCGCGAGCGGCGGGCGCTGGACCATGGAGCGTGTCTTCGAGCTCTTTCCGCAGCTCGGCAACCGCCGCCGCAACATGGGCAACCAGCTGTCGGGTGGCGAGCAGCAGATGCTGGCGGTCGGCCGCGCCCTGATGGGCAACCCCTCGCTGTTGCTGATGGACGAGCCGCTCGAAGGCCTGGCGCCAGTGATCGTCGACTCCTTGATCGCCGCCTTCCGCAAGCTGCGCCAGGATGACGGCCTGGCCATCGTGCTGGTTGAGCAGCATGCGCGTCTGGCGCTCGAATTCGCCGAGAACGCCATCGTGCTCGACCGCGGCCAGTCGGTCTATGATGGGCCTTCGAAGCCGCTGATCGACGATCCGCAGAAACTCGCCGACCTGATCGGCGTGGCGGGCTAGCCCTTCCCCGGATGCACGACGCCGCAGCTGCGGCATTTGCGCAGCTCGGGGCTCGCATAGAACTGCTCGAACAACGGCGGCAGATCCTTGACGATGCTCTTGAGCTGCACCTCCACCCGGTGCACCAGCCCGTGGCAGCTCAGGCAATACCATTCGAAGCCGTCGACCATGCCCTGAGGCCGTGCCCGCTCGATCACCAACCCGACACTGCCCGGCTCCGGCCGCTGCGGCGAGTGGCGCACATGCGGTGGCAGCAGGAAGATGTCGCCCTCGCGGATCGGCATATCGCGCGGCCGGCCGCTCTCGTAGAGCCGCAGCACCATGTTCCCCTTGAGCTGGTAGAAGAACTCCTCCAACGGATCGTCGTGATAGTCGGTGCGCTGATTCGGGCCACCGACTACTGTCACCAGGAAATCGCTGTCGGCGAAGATCTGGGCGTTTCCGACCGGCGGCTTGAGCACGTCGCGGTGATCGTCGATCCATTTCTGCAGGTTGAAGGCGGCAAGCATGCGAGCTCCGACGTCTGTGCCCCACGATGGTACGGGAAAACGGCCGGCTTGCGAACAGCGCGGCGTTTGAGGCAGGGTGCGCCCCATGCAATACGCGGATTGCCGCGGGCTTCCTGTGACTATCGCTAGCGCCGAGGCGGCCTCCGCTCTCGACGCGACATTGGCGGCCTACCAGGGTCTACGCGCCGACACCGGCGACCGGCTCAAGGAGGCGCTCGCCCTCGATCCCGATTGCCCGCTGAGCCTGACGACGCGCGGCTATTTCATACTGCTCTTCGCCGTCAAGCCGCTGGCCGCTAAGGCCCGGGAGTCGCTGGCGGCGGCCGAAGCCGCAGCGGCCAAACGCGGCGTCAGTGAGCGCGAGCGCCGGCACCTGGCGGCGCTCAAGGCCTGGTGCGCCGGCCATGCCGAAGGGGCACTGGCGCACTGGGAAGCCATACTGGCCGAGCATCCACGCGACGTTCTCGCCATCCGCTTGGCGCATTTCTGGAACTTCTACATCGGCGATCCGCTGAAGCTGCGGGATTCGGTCGCCCGCGTGCTGCCCGGCTGGGACGACACGGTCCCCGGTTATGGCTTCGTGCTCGGCTGCCACGCCTTCGGGCTAGAGGAGAGCGGCGACTATGCGGCGGCCGAGCGCGCCGGACGGCGCGCCGTGGAGATCAATCCACAGGACGCCTGGGCGGTACATGCGGTGGCGCATGTACTGGAGATGCAGGACCGCACCGACGAAGGCGTTACCTGGCTCGATCGGCATATCCCCGGCCTTGCCGGCTGTAACAATTTCCGCTTCCACACGACGTGGCATCGCTGCCTGTTCTACCTGGAGCGCGGCGAGGGCGTGCGTGTGCTGGAGCTCTACGACCGCGAGGTACGCACGGAATCGACATCCGAGTATCTCGATATCTGCAACGCCACCTCGTTGCTTTGGCGCCTGGAAGCCGCCGGCATCGATGTCGGCAACCGTTGGGCGGAGCTGGCGAAGCAGAGCGTGGCGCGCATCGGCGACCACTCATTGGTCTTTGCCGATGCCCATTTCGCGCTGGCGCTGGCGGCGGCAGACCCCGGCAATGCCGACCGTTTCGTCGCATCGGCCAAGCAATTTGCAGGCGGCACAGATACGCAGGCGCGGGTCATGAATGAGATCGGCGCGGCGCTCTGCGCTGCTGTGGTCGATTGCCGCCGGGGAGAGTATGGGCGCGCCCTCGACGCGTTGCTGCCGCGCCGTGCCGTTCTGCGCACCATCGGCGGCAGCCACGCCCAACGCGATCTGTTCGAGCAGATGCTGATCCTTGCCGCCCTGGCCGACTGCCGGAAATCCGTAGCGGCTGAGCTGCTGGCCGAGCGCCGGCGGCAACGCCCGAACAACCGGTTGAACCGCAGCCTCGAGGCGCGGCTCGCGTCCTAAGCCCGTTTCTCGCTGCGGCGCTTGGCCGGCCGGCGTACCGCCGGGGCCGGCGCGCTGCGCTTGCGCCGGCCGGCGATGACCTGCAGCCCGGCATAGGCACCGCCGGCATAGAGCAGCGGATGGCCCTCGGCCCGTAGCCGAACGTCGACGACCTGACCGATGAAGATGGTGTGTGTCGAGGACTCCACGGTCTCGCGGATCACGCAGTCGAAGCTGGCCAGGGCGTCGTCGAGTACCGGGGCGCCGGTCTTGAGTGTCGTCCAGCGTCCGGCGCGAAAGCGCTCCTCGCCCATCACGCCCTTCATCTGGCCGGCGAAGCGGCCGGCCAGCGCCTTGTGGCGGCGGGCCAGCAGGTTGACGCAGAGATTGGCGCCGCGCCTGATCACGTCATGGGCGTGGGCGCTGCGGTTGACGCAGACCAGGAGCTGCGGCGGATCGGCGGAGAGCGAGCACACCGCGGTTGCCGTCAGGCCGCCGCGTTCGCCGTTGTGGCAGGTGGTGATGATCGTGACGCCGGCGGCCAGCCGGCGCATCGCCAGCTTGAAGACATCGGCAGGGACGACGTCGGCGTTCACGCGCGGAATCCCCCGTCAGGCCGCCCGCGCCGCCGTGGAGAAACGCGGAATGACCTTCTCGGCGAACAGGCGCATCGAGCGCAGCGCCGCGTCCAGCGGAATGGTGTTGAAATTCACCTGCAGCGAGGCGATCTCGAAGCCGCCGACCATTTCGTCGTACGCCGCGACCTGATCGCAGATTTCTTCAGGTGATCCGACCCAGGCCGCACCTTTCTGGACCTGCGATTCGAAGGTCTCGGCTGCGAGGCCGGCGATGATCTTGTCGTAACCGGGATAGTCCTTGGAGCTCATGCCCTCGGTCCAGGCCGATGCCGCCGTCACCAGGGACTTGAGGTAGCGGTTGAGCGGCTCGCGGGCCACCTCGACCGCCTCCGCGCGGGTCGGTGCGCAGAACATGTGAAAGGCCAGCATGACACGGCCGTTGCCGGAATGACCGGCCGTCCGCCAGGCGTTGCGGTACAGATTGACCAACTCCTTCATCTTACCGCCGGCCAACGGGATAGCCATGACGGAGTGCCCAGCCTTGCCAGCCTCCTCAAAGGATTGCGGCGTGCTCAGGGCGGCAACCCAGAACGGCGGGCGTGGCCTCTGGGTGGGACGGGGCAGCGAAGTGACGTCCTTGAAGCCGTGGAAGCGGCCCGTGTGACTGACCTTCTCCCCTTCGAGCAGCAGGCGAACCTGTTCCATGCCCTCGCTGAAACGGTCGCGGCTTTCGTCGGGTGACACACCGAAGCGGCTGAATTCATGCGGCAGGAAGGCACGCGCAAAACCGACCTCCAGCCGCCCGCCGGAGATCGCGTCGAGCATGCCGATCTCGCCGGCGAGCTTGAGCGGGTTGTTGAACACCGGCAGGACAGCACCAGTGATCAGCCGGGCGCGCTTGGAGCGCATCGCTGCCGCCGTCAGGAAAACGATGGGGTTGGGGCTGTAGCCGCCGTAATCTTCGAAATAGTGCTCGACCGTGCGGATATGCGTGTAGTTCAGAGCATCAGCCTCGTCGACGATCGCCAGGCATTCGCGAAAATACGCCTCGGCCGCCTTCACCTTTGGCCCGATGTCAGGAAAGAATTGAACGCCGAACTCCATCCGCCTCTCCTTCGCTGCAGGCCGCTTCGCTCCTGCAGTCCTGTTTGTCTTTGACTTTATCGCAATCCCCCGGCGGGGTCAGCAATTATTATCCGTGTACGGACCAATTTCCCGGCGGCCAGCGGCCGAGCGCAAGCTTGCCAGCAAGCCAGCCATCACGGTTATATGCCGCAGCGGCAAACAGCGCCGATTTCCAGGGATTTACGGGACGAATGAACGACCGCAAGAAGCGCGCCTCCGGCAAAGGGAACGGCACCGGCGTCGGCTACGTTCTGGGCGACGCGCCAGGCCATCTGCTGCGCCGCTGCCAGCAACGCGCGGTCGAGATTTTCATGGAGGAGATCGGCACCACCCGGCTCACGCCGCGGCAGTTCGCGCTGCTGCTGACACTCGCCCAGAGTCCCGGACTGACTCAGACCGAGCTGGTCGAAAAGACCGGTATCGACCGCTCGACCGTCGGCGACATGATCGATCGGCTGGTCCGCCGCGCGCTCGTCCGCCGCCGGCGCAGCGGTCGTGACCAGCGGGCCAACACTCTGGCTATCCTGCCCGCCGGCGCCGCGGCGCTGCGCGAGGCACTGCCTGCCGTTGAGCGCGCCCAGGAGCGCATCATGGCGCCGCTGCCGCCCGCCATGCGCGGCGACTTCATGGCGGCGCTGCGGCTGATGGCCCATGACGCACCCCCGCCGGACTCCGAGCAGCGGCCCCCGCGCCGCCGCGAGTGAGGCGATGAGACGCACCCTTCGCGCGGTGACATTCGGCGTCGGTTTCGGCCTGGCAGCGGCCTCGCTCGCCGCCGCGCAGAATGCCGCCGACATGGAGCTGGCAGCCGAGTTCCTGGCGCTCGAGCTGGCGGGTTGGCGCCTGCCGGATCCGATGGAGGAGTGTCTTGTCAGCTTGCGCTTGCGCCGTCTCGAGCCGATGGCTTTCGGCAGCGAGGACATGATCGATCAGCCCGAGCTCGTCGACCCGCCGGGGCCACATTTCCGCGTGCTGCGCATCGATCCCGAGCCGGGCAACCGGAGACGGCGCAACGTGCAGTTCGAGTGGATCGTGGCGGGGCCCACCGGCCCCCGCTCGATCCGCGACAGTTTTGCCTTTACCATCGGGGGCGATCCAGCGGTGGGCGGCGGACGAGCCACGATGCAGCGCGAGCCCGAGCACCTGGTGATCCGCCGCGAGTGTTTCGGCGGCTAGAGCAGGAGAACGGCATGGCAAGAGTCTGGCGGGCCCTTTTCCTAGCCGCCTCCCTTGTCCTCGGCGGTACGACCGCCGGGCGCGCTGTCCCGGTCGACCTCGAGCTGGTGCTTGCGGTCGACTGCTCGGGCAGTGTCGATGAGAGCGAGTTTACGCTGCAGATCCGCGGCTATGCGAGCGCCTTCAGCCATCCCTCGGTGATCCACGCCATCCGCTCCGGCCGCTACGGCGCCATTGCCGTCACCTATGTGCAGTGGTCCGGCCCATTCCTGCAGAGCCAGGTGGTGGGCTGGACCCTGGTCAACGACGCCGACAGCGCCGAGGGCTTCGGCGCCAAGATGGCTGCGGCAAGGCGGTCGATCTATAGCGGCGGTACCTCGCTCAGCGGCGTGATCGACTACTCTGCCAACCTTTTCGGCAAGGGTGGCTATGAAGGTCAGCGCCGGGTGATCGACATCTCCGGCGACGGAATCAACAACACCGGCCGGCGGCCCAGCGACGCGCGCGACGACGCCGTGTCCCGCGGGTTGACGATCAACGGTCTAGCCATCCTGACGGATTTCGGCGGGCTCGATCGCTATTTCGAGGAGCATGTCGCGGGCGGGCCGGGTGCCTTCGTCATCGCGGCCGAGAATTTCGAAAGTTTCGCTGCGGCGATCCTCAGCAAGTTGATCCGCGAGATCGCCTCGGCCGATCCCGGCTGAACGCTACTCCGCGAGCGCGATCACCACGCGCCGGTTGCGCTTGCCCTTGTTTTCGATCTTCTCAACTACCACCCGCCCGATTTCGCCAGTGGCCCGCACATGCGTGCCCCCGCAGGGCTGCAGATCGATGCCCGGGCCGATATCGAGCAGCCGGACCTTCCCCTGACCGGTCGGGGGCTTCACCGACATCGTGCGCACGAGATCGGGGGTGGCGGCGAGTTCCTCGTCGCTGATCCAGCGTGGCGTGGCCTGATGATTGGCAGCGATGAGCGCGTTGAGCTTGGCCTCGATCGCAGTCTTGTCCAAGACGAGATCCCCGACATCGAAGTCGAGCCGCGAGCGCGCATCGCCGACCTGACCGCCGGTAACGCCGGCAGCCACCACGGAGCACAAAAGGTGCAGGCAGGTGTGCATGCGCATGTGGCGATAGCGCCGCGTCCAGTCGATCTCGGCAATCACGCGCTCGCCCACTTCCGGCATCTGCTGATCCGCCGCCGGCAGATGCAGAATCTCGCCGGGTGTTGTCCCCTTGCGCGTGTCGGCGATGTTAACCATACGCCCGTCGGAGCGCCGCAAGCTCCCGGTATCGCCGGGCTGCCCGCCACCCATCGGATAGAAAACAGTACAGTCGAGCTCGATTCCGGCCGGCCCTGAAGCCGTGACCACGGCTTCGCAGCTTCGCAGATAGGAATCTTCGCGGAAGATTTCCTCGGTCATACGCACTCCAGAACCGGCCCAGCGGGCCTGATGGCTCAAGTCTACAGGGGCCAAAGCCTGGCGGTCCATGCAGCCTCGGCTGCCGGCTGGAACTATAGTAGTGTCCCGACAAAACAACCAATTTGTGGAAAACCCCGATGCTTGACTCAGGTCGGAATTCGCTCATGATGGCGCGTCGCTGAATTTTGCTGCATTAAGAGATCTTCATGGCCTCCGACGAGCCCATAGAAAATGGGCAGATTGATCCGCCCTCGGTCGAAGCCGCGAAGCTTCTCGGCGTCGTCCTGGCGGAGGCGCGCAACGACCGCGCGCTGACTCGCTATGCGGAGGTCGATCTGCGCGCGGTCGACGAGATTCGCGCCAAGCTGCAAGCCGACCCCGAGGACCGCCAAGCGGCGTCGTGGGCTCGCCAGATCGCCAAGACTTGGTCAAGCCGGATCAGTAGCGGGAATTTCCGGCATATCCGCCGGGTGCTTGACCTTCTCGACAGCCGCGGCTGAGCCTCGGCACGCCGCAAGCAAAAGCCGGCCTCGACGCTAGGTGTATTTCGCCGTCAGAATCTTGAACGAAGCGAGCAGTTCGCCCTCGGTCTCGGCGCGCATGCCGCCATGCGGCTGTTGGGCGCGGGACAGCAGGACGTACAGCATGTCGATGTGCAGGCGGATGACGATGAGCTGCTTGGCGCCGGCCTCACTCCGCTTCAGCACGTAGTCGTTGAGGCTCGTCGCCATCGTGGTGATCAGGTGGAAGCCGAAGGTTCCGGCTAGCCCCTTGACCGCCAAAGATTCGTCCCGCAGCTGCGCCAGATAGGCCCCCACCAGGTCCGGGTTCTTCTCCACATCGTGATGGGTGGTACGCAGCGCCTTGAGCTTCTCGGCGACCTGGCTGACGAACTTGTCCTTCGACTTGTGGACAGCCGTCTCGATCTTGGCGAGCTCCTGCGGCGTCAGCTCAAGATTCAAACCCTTGGTCGCGCTGAGCGCGCGTCGCTTCAGATCCTGCGGCGGATTGATAATCCGCGCCCGGCGGCTCATTCAAGACTCCGCTTACTGCGCCGCAATCACTCGCCGTTCGGGGCCGCTATAGCCCTGATCGGCGCGCCGGCGCCGATCCGGACCGAAATACGTATCGGCATCGATGAACGGTCGAGGAAAGGCAATGATCGACACAAGGCGCTTGTAGAAGCCCTCTACGTTAAACGGCTTGGCCAGGAATTCGGTGATGCCGCGGTCGCGCGCCTGCAGCACATATTCCTGCTCCGACCGCGCAGTCATCAGCAGGATGGGGAGTAGGCGATTGGGCGATTGCGGCGAGGTGCGAATGTAGTCGATGAACTGCAAGCCGTTCATCGGCGTGGTATTCCACTCGGCAATGACGATGTCGCAGGGCGTACTACGCAGGGCTTCGATCGCCCGGTCGGTGTTCTGGCATTTGCGGACGGCGCGCGCGCCCATCATCATGAGCACGTCCCAGGTCAGCTCCATCGAGATGGGGCTGGGATCCACAAGCAGGAAACGAACGTTACCGAGATCGATCTCGGCAGGCATGGCGAAACGACCGGTCCTCTCGCTCACTTACCGTCCGCAGGCTCCAGGGACGGCGCAACCACCTCCCGGCCAATAGCCCTGCTTACTACAAGCTTACCCAAAAGTCAGGGTCAAAGCCTAGGTCGGACCTATAAATTTTCCCCTAACCGGTTGTCAGAACAGCAATCTTAACCTTAACTGATATTCTCGTACTAAGCCGACAGGGCCGGTAACCATCGATCGACCCTGATACCCCTACCCGCCTCGGTGGGTGCAATCGTTTGCTTCAAGGCATTATGCTGCGCCCATGGCAGCCAACGCAAACCTGACCCACTCGCATTGGGGCGCCTTCCACGCCGAGGTCGAGGGGGGAAGGCTGGTACGGGCGCTGCCGTTCTCCCGCGACCCCTACCCTTCGCCGATGATCGAAGCCTGGCCGGCGATGGTCGAGGCGCCGACCCGCATCCGGCAGCCCATGATCCGCGAAGGCTATCGCCGTGACGGCATCAACAGCGACCGTGCGCGGCGCGGCGTCGAACCTTTCGTGCCCGTCTCCTGGGACGAGGCGCTCGATCTCTCCGCCAGGGCGCTGAGCGAAGCCCGCGCCCGGCACGGCGCCAGTTCGATCTTCGGCGGATCCTACGGCTGGTCGAGCGCCGGACGCCTCCACCATGCGCGCACCCTGGTGCGCCGCTTCCTTTTCGCCTCCGGCGGCTGCGTCGACCAGGTGACCAATTACTCGTGGGGCGCGGCGCAGATCCTGTTGCCGCACGTGATCGGTAGTTTCGAGGCCGTTGGTAAGAGCGCCTCTTGGCGCAGCGTCCTGCGGCACACCAGGCTGTTCGTCGCCTTCGGCGGCCTCAACCTCAAGAATGCGCAGGTTGCCTCGGGCGGGCCGGGCCAGCACACGACCGAGAAATGGCTGCGCGAGGCGGCTAGGGCAGGCGTCGAGTTCGTCGTCCTCAGCCCGCTGCGCAGCGACGCCCCGCCCTTCCTCAACGCGCAGTGGCTGCCGATCCGGCCCAACACCGACACGGCACTCATGCTCGGCCTGATCCACACCCTGGTCGCCGAAGGACGGCATGACCGTGCCTTTCTTGAGCGTTACTGCGTGGGTTTCGAGGCTTTCCTCAGCTACGTCGCCGGCGAGCCTGATGGCCAGCCCAAGAATGCCGAGTGGGCGGCGGCGATCACC
>VGEI01000070.1 GCA_016869415.1 Alphaproteobacteria bacterium | reverse complement strand
TACTTGAACCCGCGCCCTGAGATTCGGCTAAAATTCTCTAGAAATTAATCTTTTCCGCGTCCAGGGCGAAAGCAGGGGAAGTCGAGTTGCGTCAGCAGGCGGGTGCTCACGCTCGGGCTCTCGGCGTGTTTGTTGCGGCCTTGGCCGTGAACGCGGCTGTCCCCGCTTGGGCCCAAGACGCAGCGATGCCGGCCGACCTCGTTTATTCCGGACTTATCGCACTGATCGTGCTTTTCGCTGCCTGCGTGGCGACCGCTTGGCATTACGAGCGGCGCCGGCGTCTGCGGGTCGAGGAGCGGCTCAACGACTACGCTGCTACCGCGTCGGACTGGTACTGGGAGACCGGCCCCGAGCACAGGTTCTCCTTCCTCTCGGAGCGCAGCCGGCCGATCGGCATCGATATCCGCACGCGCATCGGCAGGACGCGGCGCGAGTTGGCGCTGGACGCCCAGACTGAGCCGGAGAAATGGGCAGCGCATGACGCCTTGCTCGAGCGCCGTGAGCCGTTCCGCAGCTTCGTCTATAGCGTCGGCGCCGCTGACGGCGGCGTGCGCTACGTCTCGGTCAGTGGCAAACCGCATTTCGACCGGCACGGACGCTTCCTCGGCTATCGTGGCACTGGCACCGACATCACGGAGCGCCAGCGTACCGCCGAGAATCTTCGGCGCAGCAACGAGCGATACGACATTGCGGTGCGACAGGCCGGAATCTGGGACTGGGACCTGATCGGTAACGCCGTCTACTACTCACCGCGCATCAAGGAACTCCTCGGCTACGGCGACAGGGAGTTCGATGAGCTGACCGCCGGTTCGATCAAGTGGTTGGTCGATCCCGACGATTGGCACCGCTGTCTCGAGCAGCTGCGCGGCCATCTGCGCAAACCCTCGCAGCCCTACAACGTGGAGCACCGGCTGCTCACCAAGGATCGCGGCTATCGCTGGTTCCACATCCGTGGCCAGGCACTCTGCGACGCCGAAGGGCGGCCGATCCGCATGGCGGGCATCCTGACGGATATCGACGACCGTAAGCGTGCTGAGGAACGCTTGCGCGATGCGGTTGAAAGCTTGGCCGACGGGTTTATCCTGTGGGATGCCGATGATCGCCTGATCATGCGCAACGATGCCGTCGGCCGCATGGACCCCGAGATGGGCGAGATGCTGGCGCCAGGCATCAGCTTTCGCGGGTTCATCGAGCGCCGCGTCCAGCTCGGCCGCGTTGCCCAGGCTATGGGGCGCGAGGCAGCCTATGTCGATGAGCGTGTGGCGCATCACCGTAACCCCACGGGCGAGCCGTTCGAGCAGCGACTGTCGTCGGGACGCTGGATCCGCATGCGCGAGCGGCGGACACGCGAGGGCGGCATTGTCAGTGTGCGCACCGACATCACGCCCCTAAAGAGCGCGAAGCCGATCTGCTCGCTGCCAAGGCCGAGGCAGAGAGCGCCAACCGGGCCAAGAGCGAGTTCCTGGCCAGCATGAGTCATGAACTGCGCACGCCGCTCAACGCCATCATCGGCTTCTCCGACCTGCTGCGCTCCGGGCATTTCGGAACGCTCGAGGCCAAGCAGCGCGAGTATCTCGACAATATCCACGACTCAGGATCGCATCTGCTGGAGCTGATCAACGACATCCTCGACGTCTCAAAGGTCGAGGCTGGACGCTACGATTTGCACGAGGAGACAGTCGATCCGCTCGAAGTGATCGCTGGTTGCATTGCGCTGGTCGCGGTCAGGGCCGGCGGGCATCGCGTGACTGTCGATTCCGCTCATGCCGGGCCGCATGTCCACCTCCACGCCGATCGGCGCGCACTTAAGCAAGTAACCCTGAACCTGCTGAGCAACGCGGTGAAATTCAACAAGGCCGGCGGCAGCGTCACCGTCCACACGCGGGTCGACCGCGACGGCTCGTTCCTCATCACAGTGACCGATACCGGCATCGGCATCAGCGCCGAGGCACGGCCGCGGATCTTTGCGCCGTTCCAACAGGCCGATCCCACGCTCAGCCGCCGTTTCGAGGGCACCGGTCTCGGCCTGTGGATCTGCAAGGCGCTGGTCGAGATGCACGGCGGCAGCATCGAGATCGAGAGCGAGGAGCAGGTGGGCACGACCGTGACCACGCGCTGGCCGGCCCAGCGGGTCATCGGCGGGGTGGCGACGGCAGCCGACTGACCCCGAATGGGTGAGACGGCCGGCCCCCGGCGTGGGATGGCCTACGATTGCGCCGCTGCGACCGCTTCGCCAATATCGGGGCCAGCGAGAAACGAGGAGAACGCCATGATCGCATCCGCCCTGATGCGCCGCGTTTGTGCGGTAGCAACCTTGACCCTGCTGGCCGGCTGCGCCGGCGACACACCGATCGCTCTCAAGGACATGGGCTCGTTCCATGTCGGCGGTCGCGAGGTGACCGTCTCCGGCAAGCCGACTAAGGAAGTCGTGTTCACGCCGGGGGGCGTGCCGGCCCGGGTCGATCCCAACGGGGTGTACCAGGTCGAGCAGATGTACGTGCAGTACTTCATCCCGGCGCGCCAGCGCGGCAGCCTGCCGCTGCTCATGTGGCACGGCGGCGGGCTCACCGGCGTGACCTACGAGAGCACCCCGGACGGGCGCGAGGGCTGGCTCAACTACTTCGTGAAGAAGGGATGGGCGGTTTACAACTCGGACGCGGTCGAGCGCGGCCGTTCCGGCTGGGCGCAGTTTCCCGACATCTGGCCGGCCGAGCCGGTCTTCCTGACCAAGGAGAACCCGTTCGAGCGCTTCCGCATCGGCGCCGCGGGCTCGGGCGCCTATAACAGCGATCCGGCGAAGATGAGGGTCCTGCCGGGGAACCAGTTCCCGGTCGAGGGCTACGACAATTTCACCAAGCAGATCGTGCCGCGTTGGACGACCACCGATGCCGCGATCATCGCTGCCTACACGGCGCTGGTCGACAGGGTCTGCCCCTGCGTCGTCCTTGTCCACAGCCAAGCCGGGCAGTTCGGGCTCAAGGTCGCGCAGGCCCGCCCCGACAAGGTCAAGGCGCTGGTGCTGGTGGAGCCGGCAGGTGTCGGCGACGCGCCGACCGCGGCGCGTCTCAAGGACACGCCGATCGTTGCAATCTACGGCGACTACATCGAGCAGGATTCGCGCTGGCCGCAGATCAAGGCCAACGGCGTGCGCTTCCTCGACTTGGTGAAGAACGCCGGCGGTGCGGCGCCGGAGGTCGTCGACCTGCCGAAGATCGGCGTGCGCGGCAACTCGCACATGATGATGAACGACCGCAACAATCTGGAGGTTGCCGCGGTCATCCAGAAATGGCTGGAGGGGAAGGGCCTGTATCGCTGATCTGCCGGCACGCCGGTAAGGGCGAAGATATATATCCCGGTTGCGGAGGCGCCGCCGCTTCGCCAATATCCGGCCTTCCGCAAAACGAAGCCTGAGGGGGAAAGCTCAATGAAACTGGTGCGTTATGGGGCGGCCGGCAAGGAAAAGCCGGGGATCGTCGATGCCAACGGCCGCATCCGCGCCCTGCCGCGGAAGTTCAAGGACATCACGCCGGACGTGCTGTCGTCGTCGGGCTTGGCTGCCTTGCGCAAGCTCAAGCCCGAGAAGCTGCCGCTCGTCCCCGGCAAGCCGCGCCTGGGCGTGCCGTTCACCGGCTGCAGCAAAATTGTCGCGGTCGGTCTGAACTATTCCGATCATGCCAAGGAGGCCGGCATGCCGATTCCGGCCGAGCCGATCCTGTTCATGAAGGCGATCACCAGCCTCAGCGGCCCCAACGACAAGGTCCGGCTGCTACGCGACTCCAAGAAGGGCGACTGGGAGGTCGAACTCGGCGTGGTCATCGGCCGCAAGGCGCAGTACGTCAGCGAGGCCGATGCGCTCAAGTACGTCGCCGGCTACTGCGTGGCGAACGACGTCTCCGAGCGCGAGTTCCAGCTCGAGCGCGCCGGCCAATGGGTCAAGGGCAAGAGCGGCGACACCTTCTGTCCGGCCGGCCCGTGGCTCGTCACCACCGACGAGATCAAGGACCCGCAGAACCTCAAGATGTCGCTCAAGGTCAACGGCGAGACCAAGCAGCACGGCTCGACCTCGACCATGATCTTCGGGGTGAAGCACCTGGTCAGCTATATCAGCCGCTTCATGACGCTGATGCCGGGCGATCTCATCGTCACCGGCACTCCGCCCGGGGTTGGCCTCGGTATCAAGCCGGTGCCGCAATTCCTCAAGGCCGGCGACACGATGGAGGTCCATATCGAAGGCCTCGGCACGCAGACGCAGCAGGTCGTCGCCGGCTGACCGCGCCGGATCGAGACAGACAACGGGCCGGCGCCGCAAGGGCCGGCCCGTTTGCTTGTCGCCGTCGCCCGATTCGATACAGCCGGCGCTGTCGCGAGGCAGGCTAGCGCCGGCTGCGCCGGCATCGCAGCCAAGGTCCGGCGGCCGGTATTCTTGTGATCGTTAACCATTGATCCCGTCGCACGGGGCAACTACCCGATACTTAAGTCGAAGCGGCCATTCAGCTCCGTCAATTCGATTAACTATCTAGCAATCGTTTGCACACTACTGTCGCGCGCTTCCAGCGGACCGGCCTTCGCCACACTGGATTCCCGCAGCCAACGCTTTCCCTCGTCAAACACCATGGGCATCAAGACCCGGCTGAGCATCGCAATTCTGGGCGTCGTTGCAGCGGCGATTCCGCTTACTGGCGGCTGGGGTCTGCTGACCCTCCGTTCCGTTATCTCCTCGACGGAGGAGGAGCTCGCATCGCACGCCCGCGCGGTGTTCTTTCGCGCCGTTGAACGCCAGTCATCCGCCAACGAAGTGTTGGCGCGGCTCCTGGCGGAATCGCCGGGTGTGCAGGAGAGAATGCGCAATAACGATCGTTTGGGGCTCCTGTCGGATCTCGCGCCGACTTTCGCGACCTTGAAGGCCTACGGGATCAACAACGTTCATTTCCACCGGCCGAACACGACGACGCTGGCAAGGCTCCACGCGCCGAACCAGTACGACGACGATCTTTCGGCGTTGCGTCCGATGATCGCCGAAGTCAACCGGACCCGCACCGCGCGGCAGGGAATCGAGCTGGGTGTCAACGGTTTGCCGATCCGCGGCGCCGTGCCGGTTACCGCTCCCGACGGGCGGTCGCTCGGCGTCGTCGAGATTGGCTCGTTCATCAACGCGGAGTTTCTTCGTGGCATCGCGGAGGCGGATGTCTTGTACACGGTCTACTTCTCGGGCCCTGGCGGCCTGCAGCGGCTTAGCGGGACATCGGATTCCGGTGCAACACACTTGAGCGCTGAAGACCTGGCCAAGGTCTTCGAGCGTGGCGATGTCACGGTCCGCACGACCGCCGGCGGCATGAGTCGGCTGTGCACGGTAACCGTCCTCCCTGACTACGCGGGGCGTTCGGTTGGGGTGCTCCAGGTCGATATCGACACGACGGGGCTCGAGGGCGCCTATGACACGGCGATCCGGCGTTTTCTCATTGGGATCCTGCTGCTGGGGCTCATGGCCGCGTCGGTTGCCGCGCTGACGGCCTTGGGCATACTGCGCCCGCTGAGCCGGCTGATTCGCTCGGTGGAGTTGATCGCCACGAACGCTTCCGCGCCGTCCGTGCCGTTTATCGGCCGATCCGACGAGCTTGGGAGATTTGCCCGGGCGATCGACGAATTCCGCAACAGCAAGTCACGGCTGCAGGCCCAGGCGGCCGAGCTCGACGAGCTCAGCCGCCGCTATGCTGCCGAGCGTGAAGCCGCAGTCACCGCCATGCGCCTGCTGCAGGATGTCATCGACACGGTGCCCGCGGTCATTAACTTCAAGGATCTGAATCTTCGTTACGTCTTCGTCAATCGGCAGTGTGCGCGTCTTTACGACAGCACGCACGAGGCGATGATCGGCAAACGCACCTCCGACATGAATCCCGACTATGACAGGACGGCTCTGGAGAAAGCCGAACGACAGGCCCTCGAAACCGGCGAGGCTGAGGGGCCGCATGAAGTCAGTGGCATTAACCCCGGCAGAGGCCGTCTTGGCGCATGGTGGATCGTCAAGGTTCCGTTTCGCGATCCCGAGGGAAAGATCGTCGGCCTGGTCACGGTGGCAGTCGACGTAACGGACATCAAGAGCGCCCAGTCCGTTCTGGAGCGGCGCCAGGTGGACCTGGAGGAGGCCAACCGCCTGCTGACCCGGCAGGCGGCCGATCTGGAGCGCCTCAACGTTCGCTACCAGGCGGAACGGAAAACGGCCCAGGAAGCGAGCCGGGCCAAGAGCGAGTTCCTCGCCACCATGAGCCATGAGCTGCGTACGCCGCTCAATGCCGTGATCGGCTACTCGGAAATCATGCTCAAGCAGATGTTCGGCCCGATGCTGCCGCGGTATCTCGAGTATACCAACGACATCCTGACGTCCGGCCGCCATCTGCTGGAGGTAATCAACGAAATTCTCGACATGTCGAGAATCGAGTCGGGCACCTACAATCTCAATCTGCAGGCCATGGATGTGGGCCCGATCGTGGAATCGGCTGTTCGCTTCATGCGCGAACGCGCGCAAGCGAAGAAACAGGAGCTTCGGCTGACTGTCGCCGGGGCTCTCCCGCCCACGATGGTAGAATCCCGAGCGCTCAGGCAGATCATGCTCAACCTGATCGGCAATGCGGTCAAGTTCACGCAGCCGAGCGGCCGGATCGACATCGAAATCCGCTGCGAGGCTGGCCGTCAGGTCGAGATCTCGGTTCGGGATAACGGGCCGGGCATTGAGGCGCGTCATCTGCCACACGTCACAAAACCGTTCTGGCAGGCCGAAGAAGCCCGGCACCGGACTCACGAAGGGACGGGGCTTGGATTGTCGATCAGCAACAAGCTCGTCGAGCTGCACGGCGGCTCCTTGGAGGTCGCCAGCACGGTGGGCGAAGGGACCTCAGTGACGGTCCGGCTGTCTGCCGCCGAGACGGCAGTCTCGGCCGATTCTGCCGTAGCTTCCGGGGAGAGCCGGAAGCTCAGCCGGCCGGCTTAGTGCAGGCGGGCGCCGTCACGCGGCGCGCTGGCTTGGAGTGCAGTGATCGCTCTGGCGATCAGGGCATAGCGGGCGAAGCCCTCGGGATCGCCGATCTTCTTGAGCTCGGCGGCGCGCTCGCCTGCTTCCTTGCTGAAGTGTTCGGTCAGCCGAATGGCCGCCACCTCGACCTCACGCTCGAGCAGGGGAGCCCTGCTCAAGCGCTTCAAGTCATCAATCCGGGTAATGGCAATGGAGAGACCACCAGATCGCCCCGTTGATCTTTGGTCTGGGGATGGATATATAATCATTTCGTCTTGGGCTTCTGTCGCATAAAATCCTGGACGTCAATCTTTTATAACTATGATATAATTATATTATTATCGAACCTGGAGCACCTTGTCGTAGTCAAAATGTCTATAATCTGTTCAGGGCCGTTCGGAAGCCCTATAAGCAGGCGCTTCGAGCAACGGGACGACAATTCAAGGCGGCTGGCGTGCAGATTTCGGGTTGGCAGTTCTGGATCGACCGTGGCGGCACCTTCACCGATATCGTGGCGCGCCGGCCCGATGGTGGGCTGATCACTCATAAACTTCTGTCGGAGAATCCCGAACGTTACCGGGACGCCGCGCTGCATGGGATCCGCGAGCTGCTCTCTCTGCCCGGCGATGCCAAGCTGGCCGACAGGCCGATCGAAGCGGTGAAGATGGGCACCACCGTTGCCACCAACGCGCTGCTCGAGCGCAAGGGCGAGCGGGTGGCCCTGGCTATTACCAGGGGCTTTGCCGACCAGCTGCGCATCGCCTACCAGAACCGTCCGAGGCTCTTCACCCGGCGTATTAATCTGCCCGAGCTGCTCTACGAGCGCGTGGTCGAAATCGACGAGCGCCTCGACGCGCATGGCAAGGTACTGCAACCGCTCGACGAAGACGCGGCGCGGCGCTCGCTGCTGCCGGTCTTCGATGCCGGCATCCGGGCGCTGGCCGTCGTGCTGATGCACGGCTACCGCTATCCCGACCACGAGCGGCGTCTGGGCGCCATCGCCCGCGAGATCGGCTTCACTCAGATCTCGATCTCTCACGAGGTCAGTCCGCTGATGAAGATCGTCGGGCGTGGCGATACCACCGTGGTCGATGCTTATGTCTCGCCTATCCTGCGGCGCTATGTCGACCGCGTAGCGGGCGATCTCGCCCCGGCGTCTGCGGGGGCGGAGGCCCCCGCCCAGGATGGGCCGCGCCTGATGTTAATGCAGTCCAACGGCGGGCTGGTCGACGCGCGCTATTTCCAGGGCAAGGATTCGATCCTCTCGGGCCCGGCTGGGGGTATTGTCGGTGCCGTGCGCACCGCCACCATGGCGGGCTTCGAGCGCATTATCAGCTTCGACATGGGCGGCACATCAACCGATGTGGCGCTCTACAACGGCGAGTACGAGCGCGCTTTCGAGACACTGGTGGCGGGCGTGCGCATGCGCGCTCCCATGATGAAGATCCACACCGTCGCGGCCGGAGGCGGCTCGATCCTGTTCTTCGAGAACGGCCGCTTCCGCGTCGGGCCGGAGAGCGCCGGCGCCAACCCAGGCCCGGCCTGCTACCGCCGCGGCGGGCCGCTTTGCGTCACCGATGCCAATGTCCTGGTCGGCAAGATCCAGCCGGAATTCTTCCCCAGGGTCTTCGGCCCTCACGGCAACGAGGCGCTCGACGCTGCCGTCGTGCGCGAGAAGTTCGCCGCTCTCGCTCAGACGATAGAAAAAGCCACTGGCGAGAAGCGCTCGCTGGAGGAGATCGCCGACGGTTACTTGCGCATCGCCGTCGAGAACATGGCCAATGCCATCAAGCAGATTTCGGTGCAGCGCGGTTTCGATGTCAGCGGCTATGCCCTCAACTGCTTCGGCGGCGCCGGAGGCCAGCATGCCTGCCGCGTGGCCGACGCGCTGGGCATGACGACAGTGTTCGTGCATCCGCTGGCCGGGGTGCTCTCGGCCTACGGCATGGGCCTCGCCGACCTCCGCGTCATGCGGGAGAAGGCCGTCGAGGCGCGGCTCGAGGACGCGCTCATGCCGTTACTGACCACGACGCTGGGGGCGCTGGCCGGCGACGGCATGGCCGAGATGCGCCGACAGGGCATTCCCGACACCAAGATCGAGGTGCTGCGCAAACTGCACGTGAAATATGAGGGCACGGATTCGACGATGATCGTCGATTTCGGCACACGCGCGGCGGTGGCCGAGGCCTTCGCCGAGGCCCACCGCCAACGCTACGGCTTCATGATGCCCGGCAAGGCAATGATCGTCGAGGCAGCAGCGGTCGAGGTCGTCGGCCATACCGAGAGCGCCGACGACGCGGTGCAGCAGGCCGGCGGCGCAGAACCTCCGGCGCCAGCCGGCACCGTGCCGATGTATGCCGCCGGTCGGAACCACGACACCCCCATCTATGTCCGCGAGGCGTTGAGACCCGGCATGCACCTGGCCGGGCCGGCGGTCGTCGCCGAGAAGAACGCCACGACCATCGTCGAGCCGGGCTGGACCGCCGAAGTGACGACGCGCAACCATCTGGTGATCCGTCGCACCACGGCACTCAAGCGCGAGGCGGCCGTGGGTACCCAGGTCGATCCGGTGATGCTCGAGGTGTTCAACAACCTCTTCATGTCGATCGCCGAGCAGATGGGTGTGGCGCTGCAGAACACAGCCTATTCGGTGAACATCAAGGAGCGGCTGGACTTCTCCTGTGCCCTGTTCGACCGCGACGGTTCGCTGATCGCCAATGCGCCGCACATGCCCGTCCACCTCGGCTCGATGGGCGAGAGTGTCGCAGCCGTGAAGCGGGCGCGCGGCAACTCGATGCGGCCGGGCGATGTCTTCATGCTCAACGCGCCCTACAACGGCGGCACGCATCTGCCGGATGTCACGGTGGTGACACCGGTCTTCGACGATGCCGGCCGGGAGATCCTGTTCTTCGTCGCCTCGCGCGGCCACCAAGCCGATATCGGCGGCATCACGCCGGGCTCGATGCCGCCCGACTCCACGACGGTCGAGGAAGAGGGCGTGCTGATCGACAATTTCACCCTGGTCGAGCAGGGCCGCTTTCGCGAGAGGGAGACGATCGAGCTGCTGAGCTCAGGCAAGTACCCGTCACGGAACCCGGCACAGAACATTGGCGACCTTAAAGCCCAGATCGCGGCCTGCGAGAAGGGCGTGCAGGAGCTGCGCAAGATGGTGGCGCAGTTCGGAATCGACGTCGTTCAGGCCTACATGGCGCACGTCCAGGACAACGCCGAGGAGCAGGTACGCCGGGTGCTTGGCGTGCTCAAGGACGGCAGTTTCGCCTACGAGATGGACGATGGCTCGGTGATCCGCGCCAGAGTTTCGTTCGACAAGGTCAAGCGCACCGGGATCATCGATTTCACCGGCACCTCGCCGCAGCGCCCGACCAACTTCAACGCGCCCTCGGCGGTATGCATGGCGGCGGTGCTCTATGTCTTCCGCACCCTGATCGATGACGAGATCCCGATGAACGCCGGTGTGCTCAAACCGCTGCAGGTCATCATACCGGAGGGCAGCATGCTGGCGCCGCGCTATCCGGCGGCCGTCGTGGCCGGCAACGTCGAGACGTCGCAATGCGTGACCGACATGCTCTATGGGGCGTTGGGCGTGCTCTCGAGCGCCCAGGGCACGATGAACAACGTCACTTTCGGCAACGCGCGCCACCAGTATTATGAGACGATCTGCGGCGGCTCGGGTGCGGCGGCGGAGTTCGACGGCTGCGACGCGGTCCATACCCACATGACCAATTCGCGGCTCACCGATCCGGAAGTGCTGGAGTGGCGTTTTCCGGTCATCGTCGAATCCTTCGGCATTCGCCGCGGCTCGGGCGGTAAGGGACAGCATCGCGGCGGCGACGGCGTGGTGCGCCGCTTGCGTTTTCTGGAGGACATGACCTGCGCCATCCTCGCCAACCGGCGGCGTGTGCCGCCGTTCGGTCTTCAGGGCGGCGAGCCGGGTAAGCCGGGGCGCAACTGGGTCGAGCGCACCGACGGGCGGATCGAGGAGAAGGGTGCTACGGCGCGCTGGGATGTCGGCCCCGGCGATGTCTTCGTCATCGAGACGCCGGGCGGCGGCGGCTACGGGCGGGCTTAGCGGGCACGCTTATGCCCACACGGCTCAAGGTCTGTTGCATCGCGTCGCGCGAGGAGGCAACCTTGGCCATCCGTAACGGCGCCTCGGCCATCGGCCTGGTCTCGGCCATGCCCAGCGGCCCCGGGCCGATCGACGAGGCCCTGATCGCCGAGATCTCGGCTGATGTGCCGCCGCCGATCGCGACGTTCCTGCTCACTTCCGCGACCAGGGCCGATGCGATCGTTGCGCAGGTCCGGCGCTGCCGCACCTCGGCGGTCCAGCTGGTCGATGCAGTGGAGCTCACGGTTTACGGCGAATTGCGGCTGGCTCTGCCCGGCGTGAAGCTCGTCCAGGTGATCCACGTGCAGAACGAAGAGTCGATCGGCGAGGCGCGGGAAGCGGCGCGCCACGTCGACGCGCTGCTGCTGGACAGCGGCAGGCCGAAACTGGCGGTCAAGGAGCTGGGCGGCACGGGCCGCGTCCATGATTGGCGGCTGAGCCGCCGGATCGTCGAGTCCGTGTCGATTCCGGTGTTCCTGGCTGGCGGGCTCAACCCGGGTAACGTACGCGACGCGATCGCGGCAGTGCGGCCCTTCGGCATCGACGTCTGCTCGGGTCTGCGCAGCGATGGCCGGCTCGACGAGGCCAAGCTGGCGCCCTTCGCTGCGGCAGTCCTAGGCGCCTGAAAACAAAACGGGCGCCGTGAACGGCGCCCGTCATTGCAGCCGCGCGGCGGCGGACTATTTCTGCTGGTTCTCCTGCTCCTGCAGCAGGCTGTCCATCAGGCTGCTGACGACCTGCGGCCGGTTGTTGACTAGCGGCAGCGTCTCCTGGCCCAGCAGCTTCTCGACGCGCTGCGCGGTGGCGCGCGCCGTCTCGCTGCTCAACTCGGTGTTGACCAGCGGCCCCAAGCTGCCGAAGGAGATATTCGGGCGCGTGGCGACGCTGTCGCCGTTGGGCTGACCCGGCACGGTGAATACCGCGCCGCTCTGATTGCTCTTGGGACGGTTTTCCGTCGCCGGTGTGCGGGGGGAAGGTGCACCAACGCCCGGAATGATGGGATTGGTCACCCAA
>VGEI01000069.1 GCA_016869415.1 Alphaproteobacteria bacterium | reverse complement strand
ATCGTGAATATCATATAGATATAACCGGCCGCCGCGCCCGTCGCACGAAAGACATAATGTCGTTAACGCCGATCCGATGCCGTTCGCCCGTGTCCGGCCATTGCAGGAGTCCCGGCCACGGCCTATGCAACCGCCGTAAGCCACGAAGCGGAGGAGAGGCCGTGCTAGCCGCCTGGAGCAGCGTCGTCGCCGGTCTGCCGGTACTGATCATCCACCTGGCCGTCACCACGGCGATCTTCATCGCCGGGCTGGTGGTCTACCTCTACGTCACCCCCTACCGCGAGCTGGCTCTGGTGCGGCAGGGCAACGCCGCCGCCGGCATCGCGCTCGCCGGCGAGATGTTGGCCCTGGCCATTCCGCTCTCCGCCACCCTGGCCAACAGCGTCAGCGTGCCGGACATCGCGCTCTGGGGCTCGATCGCCGTAGTGCTGCAGCTCATCGCCTTCGCCGCCATCGCCCTGCTGCTGCGCCAGCTGCCCGCCGCTATCGAGCGCGGCGAGGTCTCCAGCGCGCTGGTGCTGGCCGCCGCGCAGATCTCGACCGGGTTGCTCAACGCCGCTGCGATGTCGGGGTAGGGTCGCGGAGTCCGAGCGATGAGCCGTCTCGACCGGTTCGTTGTCGCCCTGGTCTTCCTGGTCACACTCATCTCGGCCGTGATCCAGCGGCAGTCGGACCACCAGCCGCCCCCGTCCTCTCCGGGGCGGCGCCCGGTACCCGTGTCCCCGCCGCCATCGGCTTCGCCACTCCCCACCCCGCCGCCTCTCGCCGAACCGGTGCGCCGGCCGCCGATCCAGCAGCCACCGGCCGTGGAACCGCTGTTCATCGTGATGGCTGAACCGCGCACCGGCAACGTCACAGGCACCGCTTTTTCGATCGATCCTCGCGGCATCTGGGCGACCGCCCGGCACGTCACCGACTCCTGCAGCCAGATCATCGTCCAGGTTGGCGCACGCTATCTGCCGGCGAACCTCCTCTACAGCCACCAGAACGCCGACCTCGTCATCCTGAGCACGGCCCAGGGTACGGCAGCCCTGCCCGTCGCCGAACGCGCGCCGGACATCGGCGAGTACGGATTCAGCGTCGGCTTCCCGCAGGGCCGCCTCGGCGCCGCGCAGGCCAGCCTGCTTGGCCGCAGCCGCATGCAGCTCGCCGGGCGCCTCAGCGGGACCGCGCCGGTCCTGACCTGGGCGGAGATCGAACGCTTTCCGGACAGCCTGCCGTCGCTGGGCGGGTTGAGCGGCGCCCCCGTCGTTGACAGCCGCGGCTCGGTGGTCGGTGTCCTGGTTGCTTCATCCCTGCGTCGCGGCCGCATCCACTCGGTCGCGCCGGAAATTCTTGAAGAGGTCCACCGCGAGACCACCGCGCTTGGCCCCCGCGTGCCGCAACCGGTAGATGGCATGGCGACGCATCGCCACGCACTGGAGAAGCTCGCCAGTGCCGCCACCGAACGCTCACGCATCGTCAAGGTGTATTGCCGCGCACCAACGAGCAGCTAGCGTACCTAGGCTGCGACCAGCTGTCCGTCCCGCAAGGTCACCGCCCTATCCATGCGCCGGGCGATCTCGGGATTGTGCGTGGCGATCAGCGCCGCCAGGCCGGTGGTACGCACCAGCTCGATCAACTCGCCGAACACCGCATCGGCGGTGTGCGGGTCGAGGTTCCCGGTGGGCTCGTCGGCCAGCAGCACCTGCGGCTTGTTGGCCAGCGCCCGGACAATGGCCACCCGCTGCTGCTCGCCGCCGGAGAGTCGCGCCGGCCGGTGCGTCTCGCGCGCCGCGAGTCCGACCTTGGCCAGAAGCCCACGCGCCCGCTCCCTTGCCTCGCCGCGTGGCACCCGGTCGATCATCGTCGGGATCATCACATTCTCGATGGCCGAGAACTCGGGTAGCAGGTAGTGGAACTGATAGACGAAGCCGAGATACTTGCGGCGCATCATGGTGCGCTCACTGTCGCTCATGCGGCTGGTGTCCTTGCCGCCCAGCCACACCTCGCCGCCATCGGCCTTCTCCAGCAGGCCGGCGATGTGCAGCAGCGTCGACTTGCCCGCCCCCGAGGGCGCGGTCAACGCCACCAGCTCGCTGGCCCTCACCGTCAGCGAAGCGCCGCGCAAGATCTCTAGTCGGTTACCGGCCTGATGAAAGGTGCGGACGAGGCCGTCCAGGACGAGGGGTGCATCTGTCATGGAGCCACCTCTCCCGAGGGGAGAGGTCGCGAGCGGCAGCGAGCGGGTGAGGGGTGGTGCCCGAACGGTGAGCGCTTCCCCTCACCCGGCGCTTCGCGCCACCCTCTCCCTACGGGAGAGGGAAATTCGCTGATCTCACTCATATCTCAGCGCCTCGACCGGATCGAGGCGCGCGGCGCGCCAGGCTGGATAAATCGTGGCAAGAAACGACAGGCCGAAGGCCATGATCACGACCTGCGCCACCTCGACCGGGTCGACCTTCGCCGGCAGGCGCGAGAGGAAATAGATCTCCGGCGAGAAGAGCGGCGTGCCGGTCAGCGTCTGCAGCCACTGGCGGATAGTCTCGATGTTGCCGGTGAAGGCCATGCCGAGGCCGAAGCCGGCGACGGTGCCGATGATGCCCACACTCGCGCCCGCTAGGAAAAAGATGCGCATGACCGAGCCGCGCGTGGCACCCATGGTGCGCAGGATGGCAATGTCCTTCGCCTTGTCCTTCACCAGCATGATCATGCTGGAGACGATGTTGAAGGCGGCAACCAGGATGATCAGCGTCAGAATCAGGAACATGACGTTGCGCTCGACCTGGACGGCGTTGAAGAAGCTGGAATTGGCCTGCTGCCAATCGAACAGCCGCACGCTCGGCCCGAGGAGCTGGCCGAGGGAGCGGCGCAGCTCCCAGATGCGGTCGGGATTGCCGGCCATGACCTCGACGCCGGTCACCTGCTCGGGCGTGTAGCGGAAGAAGATCTGCGCCGCCTCGAGCGGCAGGAAGACGAAGCTCGAATCATATTCGAACATGCCGACGTCGAAGACCGCGACGACCTTGTAGGCGCGTACCCGCGGCATCGTGCCGAAAGCGGTGGCGTTGCCCTGCGGCGAGATCAAGCTGATGCTGTCGCCCACCGCCACGCCGAATTTCTGCGCCATGCGGATACCGATCAGTGCTGCGTCCTCGCCCTCGAAATCGGCTAGCGACCCGCGCACGATATGCGAGGCAATCAGCTTGCGGTTGCCGATGTCCTGTGACCGCAGGCCGCGCACCAGGGCACCGGTCGCTGCGCCGTTTCCGGTGGCCATCACCTGCCCCTCGATCAGCGGAGCCGCTGCGACGACGCCGGGGATCTGGCGGATTTCACGCGTGATGCGGTCAAAATCGGCGAGCCCCTGCCCGCCCACGCTGTAGACGGTCATGTGGCCGTTGAGGCCGAGGATGCGGCCGAGCAGCTCGGCGCGGAAACCGTTCATCACCGACATGACGATGATCAGCGTAGCGACGCCGAGCGCGATGCCGAGCAGCGAAAAACTGGCGATGACCGAGATGAAGCCTTCCTGGCGCCGCGCACGCAAGTAGCGCATCGCCATCATCCGCTCGAAGGCATCGAAAAGGAGCATGTGGGGAAGGTCCGCCGGATTCGGTTGCAGCGACCGTAGCTTAGCCACCGAACCTTGTCACGAATGAGGCGGCCGGCTGCCCTCACCCGCTCGCTGTCGCTCGCGACCTCTCTCGGTGGAAGAGGTTAGATTTGCGTCACCCTCGCTCTTCTCCCTCTCCCGTAGGGAGAGGGTCGGGGTGAGGGGAAGCCTGCAACGCGGTGCGGATGGTTTCAAGGACGCCCGGAAGATTATGCATCACGTCATTGTTCCAGAAGCGCAGCACGCGACAACCCCGGGTCGCCAACCACGCCGTCCGGACAGCATCGCTCTTGCTATTGGCGTGCTGGCCACCGTCGACCTCTATCGCAAGCTTGTGAGCCTCGGAGAAGAAATCGATCACATAAGGACCAAGAGTGCTGGCGGCGAAATTTCACACCGCCTAATTGCCGATCACGAAGTACCGCCCAGAGCTTCCGCTCCGCGTCTGTCAAATTGCGTCTCAATCGTCGGGCAGAGCCGCTAACCACAACTGCTTCCCCTCACCCGGCGCTTCGCGTCGACCTCTCCCAATGGGAGAGGTCGGATTGCGCATCACCATTGCTCTTCTCCCTCTCCCGGCGGGAGAGGGTCGGGGTAAGGGAAAACCGACGAGTGGCGCGCTTGCCACAACCGCCGCCCCTCACCCGCTCGCTGTCGCTCGCGACCTCTCCCTATGGGAGAGGTGAAGCCGCGAGCAGCTTCCGCAGCTCCGTCTTCAGCACCTTGCCGTAGTTGCTCTTGGGCAGCTGGTCGAGAAAGCGGTACTCCTTCGGCCGCTTGAAGCGGGCGATGCTGTCGAGGCAGAGCCGGTCCAGCTCCTCCTGCTTCGCCTTCGCACCGTTGCGGCAGACGACGAAGGCCACGACGCGCTCACCCCACTCAGCATCGGGGGCGCCGACCACCGAGACCTCGTGCACCGAATCGTGGCGCAGCAACACCTCCTCCACCTCGCGCGGATAGATGTTGCTGCCGCCAGAGATGATCACGTCCTTCGAGCGGTCGCGTAGCGTGAGATAGCCGTCGGCGTCGAAGGAGCCGACATCGCCTGTATGGAGCCAGCCGTTACGCAGAGTCTGCGCCGTGGCCTCGGGATTGCGCCAGTAGCCGGGCATGACCGGCTCGCCGCGCGCCAGGATCTCCCCCACCTCGCCCGCCGGCAGCTCCCGGTCCTCGGCATCGCCGACCCGCGCCTCGACCACGCTCTGCGCCACACCGGCCGAGGCCAGCCGGTCGTCGCGGCCCTCGCGCATCGCCGCCTCGAACATGGCGCGGGTCATGCCGGTGATGGTCATCGGCGATTCGCCCTGGCCGTAGAGCTGGGCCAGGCGGAAACCGAGAACGCCGATCGCCGCCTTGATGTCGGCGACGTACATCGGCGCCCCGCCATAGGCGATGCAGCGTAGCGCCTCGACGCGCGCTCCGCTTATCGCCGGATGCTCGACCAGACGCTTCACCATGGTGGGCGCCGCGAACATCGAGACACCTCGCCAGTGGCCGAGCAGGTCGATGATTTCCGCCGGATCGAACTGGCCGCTTTCCGGCACCACCTGACAATTGCCCTGCATCAGGTGCGGCACGATGTAGATGCCGGAGCCGTGCGACATGGGTGCCGCGTGCACGATACAGCCCGGTGCGGGCGGATCGATGTCGACGAAGTAGCTGGTCGCCATCGCCAGCAGCATGCGATGCGTGATGATGGCGCCCTTCGGCCGGCCCGTAGTGCCGCTGGTGTAGAACAGCCAGGCCATGTCGCTCGCCGCCGTTTCGGCGTAAGGGATCGGCTCGGCACGCAGCAGGGCCGCGAAATCGGCGCCGGTGATGTCGAGGATCGGCGCCGGGGAGTTCGCCTCGCGCGCCGCGGTCGCGGCACCCTCCGCCAGGTCCGGTGTGGCGAAGATCAGCTTGGCACCGGAATGGTCGAGGATGTAGGCGATCTCCTTCGGGTGCAGCTTGGCGTTGACCGGCACGGCCGCCAGCCCGGCGTGCCAACAGGCGTACATGAGCTCGGCATAGACCGGGGTGTTCTTCATCAGCAGCGCCACGCGCTCGCCGATGGCGAGGCGGGCCCGCAAGGCGCCGGCGAGGCGCGCCACCCGCTTCTGCATCTGCGCCCAGGTGGCGACGACCGCGCGGCCCGAGGCCAGCGCCGGCCCGTGCGGATCGACGCGCGCATTGCGCAGCAGGTGATGGATGAGGTTCACGTGTCGCCCTGACGCTCAGCTGCCCGGCGGCGGCCCGAGGATGGCGTAGGTGGTGGTGGCGTGCGCCACCAGTTCGTCGCGGCCGTCGGCGCGGATGGCGATTTCGCCGAAGGCCAGGGTCTTGCCCAGGCGCAGCACGCGCGCCTCGACGAGCGCATCGACGCTCGACACCGGCTTCATGAAGCTGATCGTCTGTCCGACCGTGGTCATCGGCCGGAAGCCGCCCGAGGCGCCGGCGACCGCCAGCACCATGACCGTGTCTGCGACGGTCATCAGGGCCTGGCCGCAGATCGTGCCGCCGACGCGGACCAGTTTCTTGTCGAACGGCAGCCGGATTCGGGCCGTACCCTCGCCGGCCATCTCGACCTTGAGGTTGAGATCGAGCACCCACGGCGCGAAGTTGGCGCTCAGGATGGCTTGGGCGTCGGCGACCGTGAGAGCCATCTAGCGGATCCAGTCGAGCAGGCCGGCCTGCTTGCTGATATAGACGAGGCCGACAACCGCGCCATAGGCGGCAAGCCCGTAGGCCGCCGCACGCACCAACACCTTGAGATGGACCATCACTCCGGCAGTATGGCCGGAGGCTTCCAGGCTGAAAAGCCTTCAGGCCTGGCGGGCGGTGTTACCCAGCGCCGCCACCGGCGCCCGCATCATGTTCGCGATCTGCCGGAACACGCCTTCGTAGTAGCTCGGCTGCTTGTAGGCATCGAGGCTCCAGGGCTGCGCCGCCGCAACACGCAGCTCCTTCACCTTCTTCTGTAGGAAGAGATAGGTGCGCGGCGCCGTATCGACGAGCCGCGGCTGGAGATTGCCCAGCCCGGCCTTTGGCAGAAAGACCGGCCCACCCGCTTCCACCCAGGAGATCAGCAGCGCGAAATCCTCGTCGAGCAGATGTTGGTGGCGGGCAATATCGACATCGGTCCAGACCGTGTCGGGACCGCTACCCGGCGCGCGGCGCGTGCGGATGCCGACGGTGTTGGCCTCGCCCCGGCACTGCGCCCGCGAGGCCACCCTCGGTAAGCCGCATCTCGTCATCGTCGAATGCGAAGATGAACAGCTTGCCGGCGCGCACGCGATCACGCGTCACCATAGGTATGTCAAAAACCGGCATGTACGTCTTTACCCGTTACGTTATCGCCAGCCCGATTCAGGCGACGATCATTTTCAGTCAACCGAACTTTCTTCTACGTCACCGGCAGCCCTCCTCGACAGCCGCAAATCGACGGCGCCACAGGACATTGGCTCCCCGGCCATCTGGCGGATGGCCATGAGGCTGCCGAACACCTTGGCGGCAGGAGCGTCCGGTAGCGCCGCGCGGGCGTCAGGCTTGCTGGTGGTGAACATCAGGCTCGTATGCGCTGTGGATAAGACGGACGAATCGACTGCCCCGATAAAAATTGTTTCAAAGTCCGCCGACTCCCGTCAAGCGAATCGGCGCGTGGAAAAAAATTTTTATGCGTAATCGCTTAGCGAGATTTTAAGCAGGCAGAAGGCGGTCTTCGATTCGTCGAGCCGGAGCGACTCGACGAACTATCCGGAGAGTTATCCACATATCCACAAGTTACGTCGTATGCGGTCCCACTACCGTGTCGGCATAAACCAACGAATTCATCACCAAGCCAAAACCGATGAGCAGTGTAATCAGCGCCGTTCCGCCGTAGGAGAGGAACGGCAGCGGCTCGCCGACCACCGGCAGGAGCCCCATGACCATGGCCAGGTTGACGAAGGCATTGGCGAAGAAAGCGGTTGAGATGCCGATCGCCACAAGCCGCGCGAACTGACTGCGTGCGCGCAGCGCAACGCCCAGCCCATAGAGCAGCATCGCGGTGTAGAGCCCGATGAGGACGAGGCCGCCGACCAGCCCGAACTCCTCCGACAGCATGCCGAAGATGAAGTCGGTCTGGCGCTCCGGCAAGAACTGCAGGTGCCCCTGCGTGCCGTTGAGGAAGCCTTTTCCCCACAACCCGCCCGAGCCGAGGGCGATCTTCGACTGGATGATGTGATAGCCCGCTCCCAGCGGGTCGCTTTCGGAGTCGAGGAAGGTCATCACGCGCTGCTTCTGGTAGTCGCGCAGGAAACTCCAGGCCAGCGGCAGCGCGCCCGCGGCGGCCAGCCCGACGGCGACGAATTTCCAGATGCGCACGCCGGCGCAGAAGAACATCGCCGCCGCAGTCAGCAACATCAGCACGGTGGTGCCGAGCTTCGGCTGCTTGAGGATCAGCACCGCCGGCACGATGAGCAGCACCAGCGGCCAGGCCAGATAGAGCGGGTTGCCGATCTTCTCGGGATTGAGCCCGTGGAAGTAGCGCGCCAGGACGAGAACCATGGCGATCTTCATCAGCTCCGAGGGCTGGAGCTGCAGCGGACCAACCTCCAGCCAGCGTTGGGCACCCATACCGGTTGTGCCCATGAAATGGACGAGCACCAGCAGCGCCAGGCCCACGGCATAGGCCGGATAAGCAACACGGAACCACAGGCGGATGTCAGTCAGCGCTACCAGCAGCATGAGCACGAAGCCGGCGGCGAAGCGGTACATCTGGCGCGAGGCCCAGGGATCGAGGCTGCCTCCTGCCGCCGAATAGAGCACCACGAAGCCTATCGAGGAGGTGGCGATGATCAAGGCGGCCAGCCCCCAGGGAATGCGCAAGATGCGCTTCGACAGGGGCAGCGGCTGCGCGCGCTGCGCCCGGAACCCTTGCAGGACGGACGTCGTCATGAGGTCACCGGAAACGGATCATACCGCGGGCGTACCTGCCGCATTCCTCCCATAATATCGGGATTCCCGCGCCAGCGAGTGCTTGATCGGTTCTTTCGTGCCTGGCCGGCAGCGTTCAGGCACCTGGCCGGGCGTTGACTCCGACCGAGCGCGCCGCCTCGCCGATCTCCCGCCAGGTCTCGGCGTCGATCGGGATACCGTCAGCCAGCCGTTTGGCACGTGAGCGGCGCTCGGGGTCGCCCGGCACCATCACCCGGTCCGTTCCCTTTCCCGGCGGCGAGGCTTTGACGAACTCGGTCATGGCCCGCACGGCCTCGTAGTACTGGCGTGCCTCGCCCAGCGCCTTGGGATCGATGATCACCGAGAGCATGTTGTTGACAATGCATTTCGGGATGTCCTCGCCGCGGTAGGCAAGCAGGCCACCCGTCAGCGCGCCGGCGAAGAGCTCGACGACCAGCGCCAAGGCGTAGCCCTTATGCTCGCCGAAAGGCAGCAGCGTGCCTCGCGGTTGACGGAAGAACACGCCGGGATCGGTCGTCGGTGCCCCGTTGGCGTCGAGCAATGCGCCCTCGACGATCGCCTCGCCCTTGTTGTGGGCCACGCGGATCTTGCCGATGGGCAGCCGGCTGGTCGCCATGTCGAGGATGATCGGCTCGTTGCCCTCGACCGGCACGCCGCAGCAGAACGGATTGGTGCCGAAACGCGCATCGGTGCCGCCGAAAGGCGCTACCGCCGGGCCGCTGCCGACCGTGCTGACATAGTGGATGGAGGCCATGCCGGCGGCGGCGCATTGCTCGGCCCAGCCGCCGATGCGCCCGAGATGGTGGCTGTTGCGCAACGCGATCAGCGCCACGCCCTTCACCTTCGCCTTGGCGATGCCGATCTCCATCACCTGCTCGCCGATCACCTGGCCATAGCCGAAACCGCCGTCGAGCACGGTGATCACATCTGTCTCCGAGACGACCGTGGCCCGGCCGTTGGGCGTGAGCGTGCGCGCCCGAGCATTGGCAATGTAGTACGGGATCATGCCTACGCCGTGCGAATCGTGCCCACGCAGGTTGGCCTCAATGAGCTGCGTGGCGATCTTGCCCGCCTCGTCCGCCGAGGACCCGGCGGCACGGCAGATAGCGGCTATGTAGTCCTGCAAGGGCTCAGGACGGATGAGGATGTCAGTGTCGGCCATGAACGCTCCGCTGTGACGACAGGGTGATATCAGGTCCGCGCCGGCCGGACGAGCGCGGCATAAGCCAGGGCCGCCAGCACAGCCATCACACCGATGGCAGCGGCCATCGGCAGCGCGGAGCCGTCGAACAAGGCGGCGACTGCCGTGCCGACGATGGCGCTCAATCCATACTGGCAGAGGCCGATCAGCGAGGAGGCGCTGCCGGCGATCTGCGGGAACGGTGTCAACGCGCCCGCCATGGCCTGCGGCAGGATCAGGGCGAAAGCGAACATGAAGACGAACATCGGTCCGAGTATGGCCGCAACGTGGTTCAGGTGCAGCGCGGCCAGCCCGGCCATGCTCAGGCCGCCGGCCAGCGCCAGGACGACACCCAGGCGCAGCAGCCGGTCCATGCCCAAACGCAGCACGAAGCGCCCGCTGATCCACGAACCGACAAGATAGCCGCACATGCAGAAGGCGAAGAGATAGCCGAAATCTGCGGCCGCGAAACCGAGTACCTGGAGAAAGACAAAAGGCGAGCCGGAGATGAAGGCGAACAACCCGCTACCGACGCAAGATGCGGTCAGGGCGTAGCCGAGATAGAGGCGCGAGGAGAGCAGCGTGCCGATATTGCCTGCCATGCGGCGCAGGCGCAGCGCCTCCGGATCGAGCCGCCGGTTGGTTTCGTCGAACTGCCAAGCCACCACAGCCAGCGCGACCGCGCCGTAGAGCGCCACGAAGATAAAGTTCGCCCGCCAGCCGAAGGCCACATGCAGCTGGCTGCCGATGATCGGCGCCACTACCGGCGCAAAACCGGCGACCACCGCCATGTAGGAGAGCAGGCGTGCTGCACTCTCGCGGTCGTAGAGGTCGCGGACCACGGCGCGGCCGAGCACCGGGCCGCTGCTCATACCGATCGCCTGGACGAAACGCGCGGCGATCAACACCTCGACCGTCGCCGCGATGGCGGCCGCGACGGAAGCCGCGACATAGAGTGCCAGCCCAGCCAGCATCAATGGCCGGCGGCCGAAGCGGTCGGAGAGCGGCCCGTAGGCATACTGGCCGATGGCGAAGCCGGCCACGAAGGCGGTCAAGGTCAGCTGCACCCGCCCGACCCCGGCCGCGAAGGCCTCGGTCATGCTGGGCAGGGAAACGAGATAGATGTCGTTCGACAACGGCGCCAGCGCGGCCAAAGCGCCGAGAGCGGCGATCAGGGCAAACGAATCCGGGCGAAGCATTAGAGCGCCATACGCATGCCGATGAGCCGCGCGAGGCGGCGGAGGGGCGTTCTATTCTGCCTGTGAAGCGGAGCTCAGCGCGGCAAACCGACGGCGCCCTGAAGCTCGGCGCCGTCGAGCCTGCAATCTTTCAGCTTGGCGTCGTTGAAGCGCGCGCGGTGGAGAATGGCGCCGCTGAGATCGGCACCCGTAAGATCGGCGCCGGTGAAATCGGCATCGGCCAACCGCACGCCGCGCATCACCGTGCCGTGCAGCTTCGCCCGGCCGAGGCGCGCGCGGTCGAGGCGGGCCTGCCAGGTGCGGTCACCCACGGCGACGCCCGAGCCCGACACCGGCGTCATGCTGGCGCCGCTGAGATCGGCCCCCTCGAGCATGGCATGGTCGAAATTGACGCCGCGCAGGTCCGCGCCCTGCAGCTTCGCCTGACGCAAATCGGCAAAGGCGAAGTCGGCCATGGCCAGTTTGGCGTCGCGCAGGTCGGCTCCGACCAGTACCGCACAGTTGAGCAGCGCAGCAGCGAGATTGGCGCCGTGCAAGTCGCGGCCCGAGAGGAAGGCCTGCGAAAGGTCGGCGCGCTGGCCCGAGCGGCTGCCGGACTGTACCCAGGAATCGTGAACCTCGAGAATCTGCGGTAGCCGCTCGACGAGCGTCGGGTCGGAGCGGCTGAGGTTGGAGGCCTGCAGCTCTTTGCTGTTGTAGGCCGAGGGATCGACGATGGCCCCGGCAAGATCTGCGCCCTGGAAATTAGCACCGCTCCACTCGCTGCCGAGCAGCGATGCGCCGCGCAAACAGGCACCCTGCATGTTGGCGAAGCCCAGATCGGCGCCCTCGAGATTGGCGCCGACCAGCAGCGAGCTACGGAAGTCGGTGCGGTTGGCCTTGATGCCCTTGAGAATGGCATCGGTGAGATCGGTCTGCACCACGAAGGCGGTCGACAGGCGCGCCCCGGTCAGATCGGCACGCGGCATCGCCGCCGCAGTCATCTCGGAGGCCAGCGGTTCGAAATGCACCGAGACGAGATTGCCGGTGGTGTCGGTCTGGAGCAGCTGGCCCTCGCGCAGGTCGGCCTGGCTCAACCGCGCCTCAGTAAGATCGGCGCCGCGCAGGCAGGCGCCGCGCATGTCCGCGTTGGAAAAATCGGCGCCACCGGCAATGACCAGCCGCAGATCGCTGGCAAACAGGTTGGCGCCAAGCAGCTTGGTGCCGACCAGACGCACCTGACACAGCCGCGCAGCAGTCAGATTGGCGTCG
>VGEI01000068.1 GCA_016869415.1 Alphaproteobacteria bacterium | reverse complement strand
AAGAACGGGAAGGCGCGGCAGGCGACGGAGCGGTTATCGCGCTCGCAATGGGCTGCACCCTTGCATTCGACGGCGCGGCACTCGGAATGCATGTCGGCGACGATCTGGCGGTCGACGGCACTCTGGGGCTTGAAGGGCCGCCACAGGTCGCTGCGCGAGCGGAGAAGCTGGTATTCCCACTTGTCGACGATGGGCACCGCGTTCCTGGTATCGCAGCACACGGGCTGGCCGCCGTTGTGCGGGGCGCATTGCCTGCCGCAGTCGAAGCGCGAGACCGGGGCCTGGAAGTTTTCGTAGACGCGGCGGTAGAGCTCGACACGCGATTTCTTGGGATTCGGCATGGCGGCGGAGTATAGCGGCGAGCCTTCGACTTACAACGCCGCTTGACCTTCTATTCGCAGGAAGCCGTAAGATTTGTTCATGAGACTCTCACGCCGTCACTTTCTCGCCGGGTCAGCCGCCTTCGGCGCCGCCGCGGCGGGCGTTCATGCCCAGCCGGCGGGCAAAGAGCTTGTTCCCGCGCCGGCCCGCGCCGCGATCGTTCCCGGTCAGCGCGAGACCGACGTCTGGGCTTTCAACGGCATGGTGCCGGGGCCGGTGCTGCGCTTCCGCCAGGGCGAGCGGGCGCGTATCGACGTTACCAACCGTCTGGCGCAGGAAACCACCGTGCACTGGCACGGGCTGCGGCTGCCCAACGCCATGGACGGCGTCCCGCATCTGACCCAGCCGCCGATCCCGCCCGGCGGGCGCTTTCTTTATGAGTTCGACCTGCCGGATGCCGGCACGTTCTGGTACCACCCGCACGCAAGCAGCAGCGAGCAGGTCGAGCGCGGCCTCGCCGGGGCCTTCATCGTCGAGGAGCGCGAGCCGCCAGAGGTGGATCGCGATGTCGTCTGGCTGCTCGACGACTGGCGCCTGACCCAGGAGGCCGCTGTCGCCGGCGAGTTCGGCAACATGATGGATGCCAGCCACGCCGGCAGGCTGGGCAACACGGTGACGATCAACGGCCGCGTTCCCGAGCGTTTCGCGGTCCAGGCGGGAGAGCGGCTGCGTCTGCGGTTGATCAACGCCGCCAACGCCCGGGTCTTCGGGCTGGCGTTCGGCGATCTGGCGCCCACCGTAGTGACCCTCGACGGTCAGCCGCTCGAACCCCATCCACCGCCGGCCGGGCGGGTGGTGCTGGGTCCGGGTATGCGTGCCGACCTGATCTTGGACATCGCGGCGCCGACCGGGGCGACACTGCCGGTGACCGACACGTTCTATGCCCGCGGCCGCTACAAGCTGGTCGACATGGCCGTCGAGGGGACGCGCCGCGTCTCGCCGCTGACGCAGCCGGTCCGGCTCGCCGCCAATCCACTTTCTGTTCCCGATCTGTCGGCAGCGGAGCGCATCGTCATCGAGCTTGGCGGTGGCATGATGGACCCCAGGCTGATGCGCGCGGTGCGCGAGCGGAGCGGGCAGCCGGACCCCGAGATGATCCGCCAGTTCCGTGAGCGCATGGCGGCGGGACAGGTCTGGACGCTGAACGGCCAGTCGGTGACGCAGCATCAGCATGCGCCGCTGCTGACCCTCAGGCGCGGGCGCTCCTATGTCTTCGCCATGAACAACGACACCGCCTGGCACCATCCCATGCATCTGCACGGCATGACCTTCCGGGTCCTCAGCCGCAACGGCCAGGCTGTGCCTCACGGCGAGTGGCGGGACACTACCCTGCTCGACCCCGGGGAGCGGGTGGAGATCGGCTTCGTGGCCGACAATCCGGGCGATTGGATGTTCCACTGCCATGTCCTCGAGCACCAGGAAGCGGGCATGATGGGGACTATCCGGGTTACATAGACCGTTGTGCGGCCGGCGCATGGCGGGCCTGCGTGGCGCGGCTGGCTGCTTAACGCTAAAATAACCGCGAAGTGATGCTCTTGACCGGGGGCGGGGAACGCATCACCCAGGCAATGGCGATAGGACAATGGCGCAGTTTTGGGTCGTCGGCGGCGAGTACACCGGTACGGACTTCAGGTATCTGGCGGAAGGGTTGGAGCTCGAGGAGTACGGCCCTTTTCACACCTACGAGGCGGCGCGCAAGGAATGGCACGCGCGCAACATGGCGCGGATCGACAACGCCCTAGTCCGCTACCGCATCGTTGAAGCGGAATCCGTCGGCATCGACAGCTGAGCCCTTACCCGGTCAGGGAGTAAACGACCGTCTCGCGGAACTCGCGGTCTTCGAGATCGCGGCTGGTCGGCACCGTGTAACGGCCGATCTCTGCCAGCCCGCTCTTGGGCACATAGGCGCGGCCCGGATCTGCCACGAGCACACGCACGCCGCGGCGCGCGAGATCCCGCAGCCAGGGCTCGACCCGCTCGGCCATCGGCCGCTCGTAGAAGACGTCTCCCGCCAGCACCACGTCCCAGCGCCGCGCCACATCGTCGACCGTGCCGGTCAGGTCGTGGTCGACGACCTCAATCGTCAACTTGTTGAGCCGGGCATTGAGGGTCATGGCCGCCGCGGCCACGCGGTCGATCTCCGCGGCGCTGACCGTCGTGGCGCCGGCCCTGATCGCCGCCAGCGCGCCGATGCCGCAGCCAGCGGCGAAGTCGAGTACGCGGCGGCCCCGCACGCTGTCTGGATGATCGAGGACATGGCGCGACAGCGCCTGGCCGCCCGGCCAGGCAAAGGCCCAGTAGGGCGGGGGCAGGTTGTCGCGGGCCAGGGTCGCCTCTGTGGCGTGCCAGAGCGGCGTCACCTCGCTCGCCAGGTGCAGGCGGATCTCCGGCACCAGCGGCGCGGTGGCGACTTTCGTCTGCGCGACGATGAAGGAGACGAGACCCTCGCTCACAGCAGATGACCGAGGACGATGGCCGCCAGCACGATCCAGCCGAACACACGGTTGGCTTTGAACATGCGCAGGCAGTCGGCAGGGTCGTCGATATCAATGGCCGTAACCTGCCACGCGAGCTGCGCGGCGCCGAGGATCAGCCCCGTCCGGAATGGCCAGGATAGGCTAGCCATCTGCCCGGCGATGCCGAAAAGCACGATGGCGCCGCCGTAGAACACGCACAAAGCAGGCCGGGTGCGGGCGCCGAGCAGCCGCGCCGACGATTTCACGCCGATCAGAGCGTCGTCCTCTTTGTCCTGGTGGGCGTAGATCGTGTCGTAGCCCAGCGTCCAGAAGATGCCGCCGGCGTAGAGCACGAAGGCCCAGTTCGGCAGGGTATCGAGCACCGCGGCCGGACCCATCAGCGCCCCCCAGTTGAAAGCGAGGCCGAGGAAGAACTGCGGCCACCAGGTGACGCGCTTCATCAGCGGGTAGATGAAGACAAGGACCAGCGACAGCACGCCGAGCCCGATCGCGGTCGGACTGAGTTGCAGCAGGATCGCGAGGCCGAGCAGCGCCTGCAATACTAGGAAGGCGATAGCTTGCTTCACCGTGACCGCACCCGAGGGGATGGGCCGGTCGGCGGTGCGCGCCACGCGCGCGTCGAAATCGCGGTCGACGATATCGTTGTAGGTGCAGCCGGCCCCGCGCATGACCACGGCGCCGATGCCGAACAACACCATTAGCCAGAGGCTCGGCAGACCGTTGCTGGCGAGCGCGATACCCCACCAGCAGGGGAAGAGCAGCAGCCAGGTGCCGATCGGCCGGTCGAGCCGCGCCAGACGCAGATAGGGACGCACCGGCGCGGGCACGAAGCGGTCCATCCAGCCGCCCTTGGGGATGTCGCTGGCCGACGGCTCGACGGTTGGCGTGGCTCCGGTCATCGGCTAATCCTAACCGGAATGGCTGCCGATCGCATTGAAACCCGGCTCTATGTGCCGACCTCGCTCGCCGTGTCCAGCATCGGGCTCGATGCCGACCGCGTGCACTACCTCCGCCATGTGCTGCGGCTGGAGAAGGGGGCCCGCGTCGCCGTGTTCAACGCCACCGACGGCGAGTACGCGGCGCGCATCGAGGGTTTCGGCAAGGGCTGCTGCACGCTCGCCATAGAGGAGAAGCGGCGCGAGCCGGCAGGCGAGCCCGATCTCTGGCTGGTCTTCGCTCCGATCAAGCGCACACGGCTCGATTTCATCGCCGAGAAGGCGACCGAGCTCGGCGTCTCCGGCCTGTGGCCGGTCTACACCCAGCACACCATCGTCAGCCGCGTGAACCGGGAACGGCTCGTCGCCACCGCGATCGAGGCGGCGGAGCAGTCGGAGCGGCTGTCGATCCCCGAGGTCTTCGAACCGCTGAAGCTCGACGAGGCGCTGGCACGCTGGCCGAAGGACCGTCGCCTGGTCTTCTGCGACGAATCCGGCGGCGGCGGGCCCATAGCCGACGTGCTGGCCAAGCAGGATCTGACCCGACCACACGCGATTTTGACCGGACCCGAAGGCGGCTTCGCACGCGCCGAGCTTGACGCTATCCGGAAACTGCCGTTTGTTACGCCGGTCGGTCTGGGCCCGCGCGTGCTGCGAGCCGACACGGCGTCTCTCGCGGCGCTCGCTATCTTCCAGGCTCTGGCTCATGATCGGTTAGGCTCGCCGCCGCCGCGCTTCGTCGCCCGATCCTAGCTTTCCTCTCGGTAACCACGTCGGGAGCTTCCGATGTCCGCCCCTCCCGCCGCACGCGGTGCGCCGATCAACTCCCGTCGCCAGCTGGTCGAGTATCTCGCCTCTGGCGAGAAGCCAGCCGATGCCTGGCGCATCGGCACCGAGCACGAGAAGTTCGCCTTCAACCTCCGCGACCTGCGGCCATTGCCCTACGAGGGCGAGCGCGCCAGCGTCCGCGCGCTGCTCGAAGGGCTGACGCGCTTCGGCTGGACCACGGTCGAAGAGAACGGCAAGCCGATCGCGCTCAAGCGCGACGACGCCAATGTGACTCTGGAGCCGGGCGGGCAGCTCGAGCTCTCCGGCGCGCCGCTCAAGACCATCTTCCAGACCTGCGACGAGACCTCGCAGCATCTCGAGGAAGTGAAGCAGCTCGATTCCGAGGTCGGGGCTGGCCTGCTCGGCATGGGCTTCAATCCGAAATGGCGGCGCGAGGACATCCCGTGGATGCCCAAGGGCCGCTACAAGATCATGGGCGCCTACATGCCCAAGAAGGGCAGCCTCGGCCTCGACATGATGCTGCGCACCTGCACCGTGCAGGTAAATCTCGACTACGCCTCCGAGGCGGACATGGTGCGCAAGTTCCGCGTCAGCCTGGCGCTGCAGCCGGTGGCCACCGCGCTGTTCGCCGACTCGCCGTTTCGCGACGGCAAGCCCTCGGGCCTCCTGTCGACGCGCAGCCATGTCTGGACCGACACCGATCCCGACCGCTGCGGCATGCTGCCCTTCGTCTTCGAGGACGGCATGGGTTACGAGCGCTACGTCGACTACCTGCTCGACGTGCCCATGTACTTCGCCTACCGCGACGGCAAGTACATCGACCTCTCCGGCCGCTCCTTCCGTGCATTCATGGAAGGGAAGTACCACAACGAGGTCGGCGACGAGGCGCGCATCACCGATTTCAGCGATCATCTGACGACCGCCTTTCCCGAGGTGCGGCTCAAGAAATATCTCGAGATGCGCGGTGCCGATGGCGGGCCATGGGGCCGGCTCTGTGCCCTGCCGGCACTCTGGGTCGGGTTGCTCTACGATTCGGTGGCGCTCGATGCCGCCGCCGAGCTGATCAAGGACTGGACCATCGCCGAAATGGAAGCCCTGCGCCGCGAGGTGCCGCGTCTGGCCCTCAAAACGCCGTTTCGCGGCGGCACGCTGCAGGACGTGGCGAAGCAGGTGGTGGCGATTGCCCGCGACGGGCTCAAGCGCCGTAACCGGCGCGACCGCATGGGCGAGCGTGACGAGAGCGGCTTCCTCGACGAACTCGTGGCGATCGCCGAGAGCGGCCGTACGCCGGCCGAGGAGAAGCTGGAGAAATTCCACGGGCCCTGGAAGGGCTCGGTCGATCCGCTGTTCGGCGAGTACGCTTACTGAAAATGAAAACGGCGGCCCCTGGCGGCCGCCGTTCCCACAATCGCGCTAGGGCGAGGATCAAGCCGTCTTGGTGGCGGCTTTCTTCTTCTTGGCTGTCTGCTTCTTGGCCGGCGCCTTCTTGGCGGCCTGCTTCTTCTTGGCCGGGGCCTTGGTCTCGGTCGCCTGCACCTGCACGACGGCGCTGTCGCCCGAAACGCGCGGGGCGATGACGGCAGCCGAAGCGGGGGCGACGGCGACGAGGGCGAACGCGGCCCCAACCAGGCCGTTCAGCAACTTTTTCATGGAACTCCTTGCTCGGGAATGAGGAATCATTGGGCTCAACATCTGGCTACCACCCAGGTTGGGTGGCGCAAGCGGTTGTATAGTCCCGCGACTAAAGTCGGTCAAATGAAATTAGGAATTTATTGACCAAAGGCCGGGGCTCGCGCCAAAAAAAGAGTCGTCAGTATCAAACCCCCGCAGCGATGCGGCACCCGGCGAACGGAGCGAAGCCGACGGCCATGACCAGCAGCCCATCAGCGGCGAGCCCGCAGCGGTACTTCCACAGACCCTAGACGGTTGCATGTCGGTTCATTTGCAAAACGTTGACCCGTTCGGTGGTATGAGCGCGACCAAGATGGGGGAATGCATGTGCGTCGGCGTCGGCCAGTTCAACGAATTGACCGTCAATCTTCTGGGTTCATAGTGCGGACTGATCCAATCGGCTGACGCATCATGGCCATGGCCGCCGTCATCGCACACTCCACCGATCCCGCCGTTCACTTTCGTGCAGAATGCCTTGCCGCGCTCGATGCGATCCAGGCGCGGGCGCCGCACTCCAAGATCCGCGAGATGATCGGCCTCTACCGGTCGATCATGCCGAGCGACCGCTTGCCCGGCTGCCAGCATTTCGACCCGCTGGCGATTCCGCATCTCCTGCCGAATGTCTGGCTGGTCGACGTGCTTGACGGCCCGGAGCCGCGGTTCCGCTATCGCCTGATGGGAACGCGCGTTGCCCAGGCATTCGCCGCCGACATCACCGGCCGCCTGTTCGAGGACGTGCATCCCGATTTCGCCAACAACCCGATGCCCGGCTTCCTGGTCGACGTGGTCGTGACGTGGCGGCCGCACCATCGCCTCGGCAAGCCCAACGCTTGGCCGGTCAGCGAACTCCTCTCGGTCGAGCGGCTGTTTCTGCCGCTCGCTGGCGACGGCGCACATGTCGACATCGTGCTGGCGCTGACGATCTTCATGCGCAAGGACGGCGTGGAGTTCTAGTGCCGCTCCCGTCGTGGGCATCGACTGTCCGGTTCAGCTTCCACGCAGATCGTCGTCCATCGCCACTATGTTGACTGCGATTCGTGGGGCCATAAGTCTCAAGGCCTGTAGCCGGCTCCTGCCGCCATCGATGAGCCCGAATCTGGAAGTGAAAGCAGAGGCCGGCGGCCTGCGAGAGCCCGGATCGCTACTGTCGCAGCGTCAGTAGCGCCAGCATCAAAACTCCCACGGCGATGCGGTACCAGGCGAACGGGGCAAAGCCGCGCCGGCTGACGAAATCGATCAGCGCCCGCACCACCAGCATCGCGGCGACGAAGGCGGTGACGAAGCCGACGACGATGAGCAGCAGCCCATCATCGGTTAGCCCGCCGCGGTTCTTCCACAGATCGTAAACGGTGGCGGCGAGCATCGTGGGAATCGCTAGGAAAAAAGAGAATTCGGTCGCCGCGCGGCGGTCGACGCGCAGCAGCAGCGCACCCATGATGGTGGCGCCTGAGCGCGAGACGCCGGGAATCATGGCCAAGGCCTGGCAAAAGCCGATGGCCAGCGCGAGCGTCCAGGGGAAGCGCTCGATGACGTGGTGGTGCGGCAACTTGACGCCGCGTTCGATCAGCAGGATGGCCACACCGCCGGCCACCAGCATGACCGCCACCACCCAGGGGCTGAACAGCACGCTCTTGATGAAGCCGTGGGCGAAGAAACCGATCGCCATGGCCGGCAGAAAGGCCAGCAGCACGTTGCGCGCGAAACGGAGATCGTCGCCGCCAGCGAACATCCCCAGCGCCACGCCGAAGAGCTTGGCCCGGTAGAGCCAGCACACCG
Source organism: Alphaproteobacteria bacterium (assembly GCA_016869415.1). Classification (GTDB taxonomy): domain Bacteria; phylum Pseudomonadota; class Alphaproteobacteria; order CACIAM-22H2; family CACIAM-22H2; genus VGEI01. Next base: position 4,371 of record VGEI01000068.1, on the reverse strand, counting down.
CCAGGATGGCCCCGAGCTGGATGGCGACCTCGAAGACCTTGCCGGGCGGGCCGCGGAAGCCGATGAGGTCGACCAGAAGGATCAGATGGCCGGTCGAGGAGACGGGGATGAACTCGGTGAGGCCCTCGACGATGCCGAGCAGAACGGCGCCTCCCAACGTCGCGATGTCCATGCAGCTTGCCCTTCGTGCCGGTCGATTCGGGCGGCGGGTGCCGCCGCGGCCGCTGCTTTAGCACGAATCGGCGGCGGGTTATGCAGCCCCTGCCTGGCGGACCAGCTTCTCCAACACGAAGCGGTGGCACTGCTGGCGCTCGCAGTAGCAGCCGAGCGCCACAGGCATACGCTTGGTCAGGGCGGCGACCAGGGCGATGGTGCCGCTCGCCTCGCTCGTTGCCATCTCGGCCGCATAGCGTTTGGCGAAGATCTTGAAACGCGTCTCCGACATCTCGCCGTCGAGCCACCAGCGCAACAGCTCTCGGCTCGGTGCCAGCAAGGGCAGCCAGATATCGAAATAGTCGCCACGGTCCTCACGCCGCACGCCACGCGGCAGGTGACGGACCGTGCCAAGGCGCAGCGCGCCGGGCGCGGCATCCTTGCCGATCAGGTAGGTCGAAAGACCGGCCGCGGCCTTAGCGGAACGCCGGGTCATCGAAGCTGCGCAGCTTGCGCGAATGCAGCCGCGTCTCGCCGCCCTCGCGCAACAGGCGGATCGCCTCGACGCCGATGGCAAGCTGCTGGCTGATGCGCTCCCTGTAGAAGGCGTTGGCCATGCCGCGCAGCTTGATCTCGCCGTGCAGCGGCTTGTCAGAGACGCAGAGCAGCGTGCCGTAGGGCACGCGGAAGCGGAAGCCGTTGGCCGCCACCGTCGCCGATTCCATGTCGACGGCAATGGCCCGGCTCTGGTTCAGCCGCTCGTAGAGCTCGTTGTAGCGCAGCTCCCAGTTCCGGTTGTCGGTGGTGAACACGGTGCCGGTGCGCATCCGCGTCCTGAGCTCGATGCCGCGCAGGCCGGTGATCTTCTCCACCGCCTCCTGCAGCGCGACCTGGATCTCGGCGATCGGTGGCAGCGGCGTGAACAGCGGCAGGTCGCGGTCGAGCACGTGGTCCTCGCGCACATAGGCATGGGCGAGGCAGTAGTCGCCGAGATATTGGCTGCGGCGCAGGCCGGCGCAGTGGCCAAGCACCAGCCAGCAATGTGGCCGCAGCACTGCCACATGGTCGGTGATGGTCTTGGCGTTGCTCGGGCCGACTCCGATGTTCACAAGCGTGATGCCGTTGCCGTCGGCGCGCACCAGGTGATAGGCCGGCATCTGCGGCAGATGCTGCAGCTTCTGACCGGTCGGCCCCTGGAAGGGGAAACGCCCGTTGGGCGTCACCACGTCGCCAGGCTCGACATAGGCGACGTACTCGTCGCCGGTGGCGATCTGCTCCGCGGCGTAGCTGCGGAACTCCTCGACGTAGCGCTGATAGTTGGTGAACAGCACGTAGCGCTGGAAGTACTGCACCGAGGTCGCGGTGTAATGGCTCAGCCGATGCAGGGAGTAATCGACGCGTTCGGCCGGGAAGAGCGCCAGCGGCTGCGGCTCGCCCGGCCCCGGCCGGTACGTGCCGTTGGCGATGGCGTCGTCGGTGACGCCGAGATCGGGCAGGGCGAAGCGGGCGTGCATCGAGCGCACCTGGGCCTCGCTCACGTCGGCGGTCGCGTCCTCGACCACGAACGGCAGGGGGATCGGCCGGTTGCTCAGCCCGACCCTCACCGGGACCTTGTGCCGCTGCAGCAGCAAGTGGATCTGTTCCCGGTAGTACTCGCGGAAGAGATCCGGCCGGGTCAGCGTCGTGGCATAGGTGCCGGGTTCGACCAGCATGCCGAAGGCCAGCCGCGCGTCGGCGCTGAGATGCTCAGGCCCGACGGTGATGCTGACCAGCGGGTAATTGGCCGTGGGGCCAGGAACCTGCTTACCGGCCGGGTCGGAGAAAGCGCGCTGGATGGCTTGGCGGCTGGCGTTATAGAGCGCGGCGATACGCGCAACCGCCGCGTCGGCGTCGGTGAAGGCGAGTTGTTCGCTCGCTATAGCGGAGCTGCCGCCGGGGTTGCTGCGGTCGTTCACGCCGCCGTACCGCCCACGGTGAGGCGGTTGATCAGCATGGTCGGCTGGCCGACACCGACCGGTACCCCCTGACCGTCCTTGCCGCAGGTGCCGATGCCCGGATCGAGCGCCATGTCGTTGGCGATCATAGTGACGCGGGTCAGCGCGTCGGGTCCGTTGCCGATCAGCATGGCGCCCTTGACCGCCGGCCCCATCTTGCCATCCTCGATCAGGTAGGCCTCGGCGGCGTTGAAGACGAACTTGCCGTTGGTGATGTCGACCTGCCCGCCGCCCATCTGCGAGACGTAGAGCCCGCGCTTGACGCTGCCGACGATCTCCTGGGGGTTGAGGCTGCCGCCGAGCATGATGGTATTGGTCATGCGCGGCATCGGGTGGTGAGCGAAGCTCTCGCGCCGCCCGTTGCCGGTCGGCTTCATGCCCATGAGGCGCGCGTTCTGGCGGTCCTGCATGTAACCGCGCAGGATGCCGTCCTCGATCAGCACGGTGCGCTCGGTCGGCGTGCCTTCGTCGTCGACGGTGAGCGAACCGCGCCGGTCGGCGAATGAGCCGTCGTCGACCACGGTGATGCCGGGTGCGGCGATGCGCTGGCCGAGAAGCCCGGCAAAGGCCGACGTCTTCTTGCGGTTGAAATCGCCTTCCAGCCCGTGGCCGATCGCCTCGTGCAGCATGACCCCGTTCCAGCCGGGGCCGAGTACTACGGGAAGCTCGCCGGCCGGGGCGGGGACGGCCGAGAGGTTGACCAGGGCGTGGCGCAGCGCCTCGTCGGCGGCATGCCGCCAGCCCTCCGGACTCACCACGCGCGCGAAGGCGAAGCGGCCGCCAGTGCCGTAGTTGCCCGATTCCTGGCGCTCGCCCTCGCCGACCACCACGCTGACGTTGAGCCGCACCAGCGGCCGGATATCGGCCACACGGCGGCCGTCGCCGCGCAGGATCTGCACCGCCTGCCATTCGCCGGTGATCGAGGCCATGACCTGGCGCACGCGCTGGTCCTTGGTGCGGACATAGGAGTCGATCTCGCCGAGCAGCTTCACCTTGGCGGCGAAGTCCATGGTGCCGAGCGGGTTTTCGTCGGTGTAGAGCTGACGGTTGGTGCCGGCCGGCCCCTCGGCGGCCGTGCCGGACTGACCCGACCTCACCGCCTGCACGGTCTTGGCCGCGCGGGCAACGGCGTCGTGGCTGAGCTCGGTGGCGTGGGCGTAACCGGCGGACTCGCCGACCACGGCGCGCAGGCCAAAGCCCTGGCTGGTGTCGAACGAGGCGCTTTTCAGCTTGCCATCGTCGTAGGCCAGGCTCTCGGATTGCCGGTATTCGAGGAAGAGCTCGCCGTCATCGGCGCCGCTGAGGGCTTCCGCCACCTGACGCTCAAGTCGGCCGCGATCGAGGCCGGCCCGGGTGTAGAACAGCTCGTCGGTTCGCGCCAGGTCGCTCATCGGGATACCCGTCAATCGGCAGTTAGCGGCTGCGCCTAAGATAGTCCCTCAGGAGATCTTTTGCAGCCCTGCCCCAGCCGGGCCACAATACGGCCGATGGCCGACCATGCCCAGCGCCAGGCCCTGACCCGCGAGGTCCACGCCCGCCCCTTCGCCCCACTTTTCTCCCCCGAGCGCGCGACACACATCGCTACGGTGTCCGGGGAAGGCGGAGCGGGCGCCGATCGCGCCCATCTATTCCAGCTTTGCGAGCCGCTCAATGTTCAGGCGCCGCCGGGCGAATCGAACCATGCTTTCATCGATTTCGGCCCCTTCCGTCTGAAATGGGAACGGCACGGTGAGTTCTGCACCTGGACTTTTTTCGTCCGCGGGGCATTCACCGACCCGTTCAATCCGCCCGCTATTGCGGCGGTACCGGAGGACTGGCTGGCGGCACTGCCGGGCGAGCGGCTGGTCGCCACCCATATCGCCGTCGAGCCTCGCGAACGAGCCGAACGCACGGCCCACGATCTGCCCGCCGGCTTCGCCCGCGAAGTCCTGGCCGGCAGCCGCCTAGCCGACGGCGTCGGCACCGCCTGGACCGATTTTCGTCTCCACGATGACGGCTACAGCCGCATCCTTGTGCAGGATCGCGGCTTCCTCGACCCCTGGCAGACAGGGCGAATGGTCCAGCGCTTGCTGGAGATCGAGACCTATCGCCTGATGGCTCTGCTCGCTCTGCCGGGGGCTCGCGCCGCCGGCCCGCGCATCACTGCGGTCGACCGCGAGCTCACGGCCATTACCGAGGAGATGGGCGTGTTGCGCGATTCCGGCACCGATCCGGGGGCTGAGCG
>VGEI01000067.1 GCA_016869415.1 Alphaproteobacteria bacterium | reverse complement strand
GAATTGCGGCATGTAGACATTGGGCTGGGCGAAGGCGAAGAGTGCGCCGGCGGGCGGGGTGAAGCTGCCAAGCCACCAGACAAGGGCCGCACCGGCGCCCAGGGCGCCGATCAGCGGAGGCAACAGGCGGGACAGTCTCGGCAGTGCAGCGAGCACGAAAAACGCCACGGTCATCGGGGCGGCGATCCAGAAGCTGTCGCGGAAAGCCAGGACCAGATCGATGCCGAAGCGCAGGAAGACGCCGGCAACCATTGCCATGACGACGGGCATCGGCACGGCCGCCATAGCCCGGCGCACCCAGCCCGATAGGCCGAGCAGCAGCATCAGGAGTCCCGTTACCAGAAAGGCGCCGATCACCTCCGGGAAGCTCAGATGGTTGAGAGCCGGCCCGACCAGCACGGCCCCGGGAATGCTCCACAGGAAGACCAGCGGCTGCCGGTAGAGCAGCGAGAAGGCGATGCCGACGAAGCCGTTGATGAAGAACGCGCCGAAAATCCACGAGGCGATGTCGGACTCCGACAGCCCGCCGCGCGCCCCGACGGAGAGGATGATAGCCACCGGGCCGGAGGCGGCAAACAGGAAGCCGACCACCGCGTTTGCCGCGTAGAGCGGGCCGAAATCGGCAAAGGGGTGCTTTGGGAGGGGCAGGACCGGTTTTTCGAGCGGCATCCGGAGCCATTGACGAAGGTGCGGGCGAAAGGCGGGCACTATACACGTATTCGGCAAGCGGTCCCGGCGTGCGTTTGCGCTAGATCAAAGACCCGCTGGCCCGGTCAGGGCACAAATGCGGGGCTGCGAACCCGGTGACGCCGGTGCGGCAGCCGCAACGCGCCTGGAGCCCTCATGCCCCGCATCACCGAGCGGATCGACGCCATCACCCGGATCTCTCCCGACTATCGCAATGCTGCACCACCCTGCCCGCGCAGCGTGAAGATCGAGCTGACGGCGCGCTGCAACTACGCCTGCACCTTCTGCGCCCGCTCACACCGTCTGCGCGACCAGAAGGATATGGACCGTGGGTTGTTCGAGCGCTTGCTTCCTGAGCTGCGCGCGGCGGGCGTCGAGGAGATTGGCCTGTTCTACTTGGGCGAAAGTTTTCTCTGCTCCTGGCTCGAGGAGGCGGTAGCCTTTGCCAAGCGGACTTGTGGGTTCCCTTACGTCTTCTTGACGACCAACGGCTCTCTGGCAGCCCCCGGCCGGCTCGAGACCTGCTTTCGCAACGGCCTCGACAGCCTCAAATTCTCCTTCAACTATGCCGATGCGGATCAGTTCGAGGAGATCGCTCGCGTCAAGCCCGTGCTCTTCGAGGCGATGAAAGACAATCTGATCGCGGCCCAGGCAGCCCGCGACCGCGTGGCGAGCGAGACCGGGCACCGCGGCGGCCTCTACGCCTCCTATATCGAGTACGACGGCGAGCAGGGCCGGCGTATGAGCAAGCGGATCGCCGAGATCGTGCCCTATGTCGATGAGGTCTATGCCCTGCCGCTCTACAACCAGGCAGACCTGGTGGCCTCCGGTGAGCGCGAGCGCGGCTGGAAGATCACTGCCGGAAACCGCGGCCGTCTCGGCGCGCTACGCGATCCGTTGCCCTGTTGGGCAGTCTTCACCGAAGGCCATGTCACCTGGGACGGCAAACTGTCCGCCTGCTGTTTCGATCACGACGGGCGCTTCCACATGGGTGACCTGCGGCAGCACGATTTCCTTTCCGCCTGGCATTCGGCGCCGTTCCAGGAGCTGCGGGCCGCCCATCTGCGCGGCGATGTATGCGGCACGGCTTGTGAAGGCTGCGTCGCGTATTACGCCTGAGAGCCCTCGAGGCGGAAGCTGGCGCGCTCCTGCGCATCGAGCTGATCGAGCAGCCCCAGCTCCCAGGCCAGATACTGGCGCGCCGCGGCGGCGTTACCCTCATGGCGGTCGTGGGTGAAGAAGAGATAGTCGATGCACTCGGCATCGGGTGGCTCACCGGCCGAGGTCTCTACGGCGAGGCCCGCCTGACGCCAGCCGGCAAAGCCGCCGGCCGCCATTGCGATGTCGACAACGCCCAGCTCTCGTAGGTCGACAGCGGCTGCGCGCACGATGCTCTCCTCGCCGAACAGCGCTATGGCGTCGCTCCAGCCGGCCAGCGCGCGATCGAGGCGTGGGCGGATGCTCCACATGGCGCCCGCGGTGTGACCGCGGCGATACTCCATGCTGCCCCGTAGATCGAGACAGCGGATCGTCCCGGCCTGCAGACGGGCCGCCAGCGCGTGCGGCTCGATCGAGGGCAGGTGCGGCAACAAGGGTGAAGGGCATGCGGGGACGCTCAGTGCGGCATCAATCCCATTCTCCAGCACATGCGCGTCATGGCCCATCTGGCGCAGCCAGGCGGCAGCCATCGGTGCGCGCACACCGTCGTCGTCGAGCAGTAGAAGGCGAGCGCCACGCACGCCGACCCACTGGTCGGTCGCCTGCACCAACTGGCCGCCCGGCGCATGCCCTGCACCGGGCAGGGTACGGGCATTGAATTCATCCTCCGTCCGCACGTCGAACACGTAGGTCGTGCGTTTCGGGTCGGCGAGCCACACCGCAGCGGTCTCGGCGGTCACGCTCTCGACGCTGTGGCGCCTGGCATGCGCGGCGGCGCGCGCCGCACGCGAGCGATCGCGCGCCTCCGAATAGCGCTTCGCGCTGCCGTGCTCGAGCCGCAGCCCTGCAAGGAACCAGCCCTGCGTGCCGTTCTCCAGCGCGAAGACCGGATTGGGTAGGCCGAGATCGATCAGGGTCTGGGCACCGATGATGCTGCGCGTGCGGCCCGCGCAATTGACCACGATGGTCGTGGCCGGGTCAGGCACGATCGCGCCGATACGCAAGGCCAGCTCGCCGTTCGGGCAGCAGCGGCTGCCCGGGATGGTCATCTTGCGATGCTCCGTCAACGGCCGGCCGTCGACGATCACCAGGTTGTCGCCGCGCTCGACCCGCTCTTTGAGCTCCGTCGCGCTGAGGTGCGGCGTGTGCCGTTGCAGCTCGACCAGTTCGCCAAAGGCCTTGCTCGGTACGTTGACGCCCTTGAACAGCGTGAAACCGGCCGCTTCCCAGGCACGGGTACCACCTTCGAGGATGTGAAGATTGGTGTAGCCCAGAGCCGCGGCCCGTTGCGCCGCGCGCTCGGCGATGCCGCTGCCGTCGTCGACCAGTACCGTGCGCACGGTGCCGTTGGGCACGAGCCGCACGAGTCCGCTCTCGAAGCGGCTGTAGGGCAACGGAACCGACTGGAAGATATGGCCTTCACCGATCTGCCCGGCCTCACGCACGTCGAGCAGCGCGATCTCCCCGCCGCCGCTCAGCCACGCCTTGAGCGTCCGTGCCTCAACCGGTGACGCCATGAAAGATCGATTCTAGCGCCGCGTGGCGACGCCCAGCTCCTTGCGGAAGCAGCGGCGCTTGGCCGGATCGAATTCCCAGCGGTCGTTCTGGGTCTCCAGCGCCGTGCCGTAGAGATGCAGATGGCGGATGACACGCTCACCCTTGATCTCCACCGAGTGGATCTCGTCGGGTAGCAGCGCGATACCGACCCCCGGCTCGACCACGACGGTGTGATCCTCCTCGATATGCGCGTGGCCCGGCTTGGTGCCGTCGTCCAGCCGGCGGTAGACGTAATTGTGCTCGGCACCCTCGACAGCGGCGATGCAGGCCCAGGACGTATGGTTATGGGGCGCGATGCGCTTGCCCGGCCGCATGACGTTCAGGTAGAGCGCGTAGCTGCGGTCGGTATCCTCGTGGATCAGGTAGCGGGCCTGGCGGTCGGTCTCGCCCGGCGGCGCGAATTCCGGCGCGGTCCACAGGTCGCGGCGCGCCGCTAGTTTTTGCAGCGCGGCCAGCACGCGTTCGATGGAGGTGCGTGTCACGCCGGCCGAGGCGATGATCGTTCTGACCGCATCGATGGTCTGCTCGACAGCCTGTGGGCGGGGTTCCGCCAGTATCGTCGTCATGGAGCCTCCGTCGTGTAGGGCCCATAGTACGTCAGGATCAGGAGTCGCAAAACGTGCCCTTCCGCTGGTGCGCGCCGGAAACCGCGGCACTGTACAAAGATGCGGTTCAGGTGCGAAGAAGGCCAGGCTTTTCTATGCCTTGCATAGGCCATATTCCCCCGCTACTTACCAGCCATGCTTGAAGCCCATCGTCTTGCGGGAGTTGGCCTTTTCTTCGGGCTCGCCCTGTTTTTCGGCAGTCCGGCGCTCGCCCAGCCCGCTGTGCCGGCCCTGCCGCAGGCCGCCGGGCGCTGGCTGCCGCCGGCCGGTGCCGCGGTGCTGCAGACGCTGGACAAGATCACCGGCCGGGTGCGCACCGTCGAGGCGCCGATCGAGCAGACCATCCGCTTCGGCACCTTGGACATCATGGCCCGCACCTGCCGCCAGCGCCCGCCCGAGGAGGCGCCGGAGAGCGCGGCTTTCCTCGAGATCCGCGAGATCAAGCCGGGCGAGACGCCGCGCACCCTGTTCGTGGGCTGGATGTTCGCTTCCTCGCCGGCAGTCTCGGCGCTGGAGCACGCGGTCTACGATGTGTGGATCATCGAGTGCAAAATGGCGGCGCCCTCGGGGTCGAGCTCTCGGTAGAACTCGGCGTGGACGGACAGGGCGGCCTCCAACCGCTTGCGATAGTCGCGGCGCGGGATCTCGATCGCCCCGAAACGCGTCAGGTGCTGGGTGACGAACTGGGTGTCGAGCAGCTGGTAGCCGCCGCGCCGCAGCCGCGCCACCAGATGCACCAGGGCCGTCTTGCTGGCGTCGGGCACCCGGCTGAACATGCTCTCGCCGAAGAAGGCGCCGCCGAGCGAGACGCCGTAGAGGCCGCCGACCAGCTCGCCGTCGAGCCAGCACTCGACGCTGTGTGCCGCGCCGCCGGCATGCAGGTCGCGATAGAGGCGGATGATCTGGGTGTTGATCCAGGTCGATTTGCGCGTCGGCGTGCGCTCAGCGCAACCCTTCATTACCGCAGCGAAGTCGTGGTCGGCGGTAACCTCGAAGCGGCCCTGGCGCAGCGTCCGCCGGAAGCGCTTGGGCAGGTGGAAGCTGTCGAGCGGCAGCACGCCGCGCCGCACCGGGTCGACCCAGAACAGCTCCGGGTCCTCGGCACTCTCCGCCATGGGGAACAGCCCGGCGGCGTAGGCCCGCAGCAGCAGATCGGGGGTGAGATCGCTCATGCCTGCCGATTATGTAGTGTTCCGGCGGCGAATGGCGAGGGTGGGAGAGGTTGCGATTGGCTCTCCGCGGGGCGGCGACTATGCTAGGGGCATGAGCAAATCCGACCCCGAATTCCCGCCGCCCGGTACTCCCGGCGCGCCGGAGATTCTCGACCTGCGCAGCCGCCAGATCGACTACTCGCGGCCGCTCCCCGGCACCTACCTGACCACCGGCGTGCGCGCGGCGCGCGGCTACCGCTTCAGCAAGTTCTGCATGAGCCTGATGGACCTCAACAAGCGCGAGGCGCTCAAGGCCGATCCCGAGGAGTTCATGGCCGAGGCCGGGCTGAGCGACTACGAGAGACAGCTGGTGCGCGACAGGGACTGGAACGGCATGCTGCGCTACGGCACCAGCACCTTCATGGTGCTCAAGCTGAGCAATGCGCTGGGTGTCGGCCAGAACCGCACCGGCGCCGCCATGCGCGGCCAGACCTACGAGGAATTCATGGCCACCCGCAACGTCAAAGAGGCGAGCTGATGAGCGGCAAGGGGCGGATCGTCGGCGGCCTGGGTTCCTCGCACGCACCCTCGATCGCCGTGGCGCTCAACACCGGCAAGGACCAGACGGCGCAGTGGAAGCCGCTGTTCGACGGCTACCAGCCGATGATCAGGTGGCTGGAAGAGAAGAAGCCCGACGTCATCGTGCTGATCGCCAACGATCACGCCAACACCTTCTTCTTCGACAAATATCCCTGCTTCGCGCTGGGTGTCGCACCGGTGCACGAGATCGCCGACGAAGGCTGGGGCCGCTGGCCGTTCGAGCCCGTGCCCGGTCATCCGGAGTTTGCCTGGCAGCTGGCACATTCGCTGGTCGACGACGAGTTCGACATTGCCGTATGCCAGGAAATGCCGCTCGATCACGGCTTCCTGACACCGCTGGCCTGCACCTTCCCGCCAGAGCGGCGCTGGCAGGTGCCGGTGGTGCCGATCGTGGTCAACGTGCTGCAGCCGCCGATCCCCAGCGCCCGGCGCTGCTTCAAGCTCGGCCAGGCGATCCGCCGCGCCGTCGAGGCGTATCCGAAGGATCTGCGCGTCGCCATGTTCGGCACCGGCGGCCTGTCGCACCAGCTGAGCGGCGAGCGCTACGGTTTCAACAACAACGAATGGGATCACCAGTTCCTGCAACTCGTCGAGACGGACCCCGAGCGGATCGCTCGCATGACGCATCAGGAACTCATGGAAATGGGCGGGGCCGACGGCGTTGAGATCATCATGTGGATGGTGATGCGTGGCGCCCTGTCCAACGTGGTCGCCTGCAAGCACCGCAACTATTATCACCCGATGGTCACCGGTTTCGCGCAGATGATCCTCGAGGAGCCTAACGACGGCCTCGGCCGCTTGGCGCAGGCGGCCGAGTGAAGCTCAGCAGCGACCGCATCCTGACGACCCATGTCGGCAGCCTGCCGCGCTCGGCGCCGGTCTGCGAGCTGCTGATCGCCAAGGAGAAGGGCAAGCCCTACGACGGCGAAGTCTTCGAGCGCGCCATGCGCGAGGAGGTGGCGGCGGTGGTGAGGCGCCAGGTCGCGACCGGCATCGACGTGGTCAGCGACGGCGAGACGGCGAAGATCGGTTACTCGACCTACATGCAGGAGCGGCTCACCGGTTTCGGCGGCCATGTCGACCGCAAGATGGCACTCGACCTCGCCGACTATCCCGAGTTGCGCAAGAAGCTCGCCGTGATCATGGGGCCGCAGGAGTTCAACCGCGCCTCCTGTATCGGTCCGGTAGCGGTGAAGACCTTGAAGCCGCTGGAGCGTGACCTCGCGAACTTCAAGGCGGCGCTCCCCGGCTCGGGGGCGGCCGAGGGGTTCCTCAACGCAGCCTCACCGGGCGTGGTCTCGGCCTTCCAGCTCAACCACTACTACAAGACCCACGCTGAATACGTCGGCGCCATCGCCGCGGCGATGAAGCCCGAATACGACGCCATCGTGAAGGCGGGGTTCCTTTTGCAGGTTGACTGCCCGGACCTCGCCATGGCCCGGCACACCGGTTTCCAGGATCTCAGCGAGCAGGATTTCATCGCTCGTACCGAGGAGAACGTCGCCGCCCTCAACACGGCGCTGGCCGACATCCCGGCCGACCGGGTACGCATCCATATCTGCTGGGGCAATTACGAAGGGCCGCACGATTTCGACATCGACCTGGCCAAGGTTCTGCCCTCGATCCTCAAGGTGAAGGCGCAGGCCATCGCCTTCGAGGCGGCCAACCCGCGCCACGACCACGAATGGGTGGTTTGGAAACAGGCGAGGTTGCCGGATGACAAGCTGCTGATCCCCGGCGTGCTCGACACATGCTCCAACTATGTCGAGCATCCCGAGCTGGTGGCCCAGCGCCTGGAGCGCTACGCCGATATCGTCGGACGCGAGCGCGTGCTGGCCGGCACGGATTGCGGCTTCGGCACCTTCGCCGGCTACGGCAAGGTCGATCCAGCGGTGGCCTACAAGAAGCTCAAGGCCATGGTCGAGGGCGCGGCCATCGCTTCCAAGAGGTTGTGGAAGCGCTGACTATCTGCTCAGACCGACGAAGCGCTCGAGCCAGTGGATGTCGTAGTTGCCGTCGATGAAATCCGGCTCACGCACCAGGCGGCGGTGCAGCGGCAGGGTCGTGTCGATGCCACCGATCACGTATTCGTCGAGGGCCCGGCGCAAGCGCATCAGGCACTCGTTGCGCGAAGCGCCGTGCACGATCAGCTTGGCCACCATGCTGTCGTAGTGCGGCGGCACGGCGTAGCCGCCATAGAGCCCCGAATCGACGCGCACGCCGAGCCCGCCGGGTGCGTGATAGGTGCTGATGCGGCCGGGGGAGGGGCGAAAGGTCTCCGGGTCCTCGGCGTTGATCCGGCACTCGATGGCGTGGCCGTGGAAGCGTACATGCTCCTGGCGGAAGGGCAGGGTGCCGCCGGCGGCGATCTTGATCTGCTCGCGCACCAGGTCGAGGCCCGTGACCAGTTCGGTTACCGGATGCTCGACCTGCAGGCGGGTGTTCATCTCGATGAAGTAGAACTTTCCGTCCTCGTAGAGGAACTCGACGGTGCCGGCGTTGCGGTAGCCGAGCTTCTGGATGGCCGAGCGCACGATCTCGCCGATCTGCTGGCGCTGGTCGGCGTTGAGCGCCGCCGATGGGCTTTCCTCCAGTACCTTCTGATGCTTGCGCTGCAGCGAGCAATCGCGCTCACCCAGGTGCACGACGTTGCCGTGGCTGTCGGCCAGAACCTGGATCTCGATATGGCGCGGATGGCTGAGATACTTCTCCAGGTAGACCTGGTCGTTGCCGAAGTTGGCGTTCGCCTCGGCCTTGGCGACGCGCAACGCCTCGAGCAGCTCGGATTTGCTGCGCGCCACCTTCATGCCTTTGCCGCCGCCGCCGGCCGCGGCCTTGATCAGCACCGGATAGCCGATCTCTCCGGCTGCCTTCTTGGCCATGTCGGGATCGGTGACGGCACCGTCCGAGCCAGGCACGCAGGGGATGCCAAGCTTCTTCGCCGTCTGCTTGGCAATGACCTTATCGCCCATCATGCGGATGTGCTCGGCGGTCGGGCCAATGAAGGTGAAGCCATGCTCCTCGACCATCGCCGCGAAATCCGCGTTCTCGGAGAGGAAGCCGTAGCCCGGGTGGATGGCGTCGGCGCCGGTGATCGTCGCGGCGGAGAGGATGGCCACCTTGTTGAGATAACTGTCGCGCGCCGGCGGTGGGCCGATGCACACCGCCTCGTCGGCCAGGCGCACATGCATGGCCTCGGCGTCGGCGGTCGAGTGGACCGCTACTGTCTCGATACCGAGCTCATGGCAGGCGCGGTGAATGCGGAGCGCGATCTCCCCGCGGTTGGCGATCAGTACCTTCTCGAACATGAGCGCGCCGCCCGGCCCGGCGCGGCTATTCGACGACGAGCAGGGGCTCGCCGTACTCGACCGGCGCGCCGTTGGCCACCAGGATGCGGCTCACCGTTCCGGCGCGGGGGGCACGGATCGGGTTCATCACCTTCATCGCCTCGATGATCAGCAGCGTCTGGCCCTCGCGCACCTGGTCGCCGACCTTGACGAAGCTGGGCGCGCCCGGCTCGGCCGCCAGATAGACGGTGCCGACCATCGGCGAGGTCACGGCGTTGGCAGGGACTGCACCGCTGTCAGCCGCTGCGGCGGTCGGTGCCGCGGCAGGGGCCGCCGCCACGATGGCGGCGGCGGCCGCAGCGGCAGGCCGCGCCACGCGCACCCGCCGCTCGCCCTCGGCGTATTCGATCTCGCCCAGCCCGGTCTCCTCCAGCAGCTTGGCGAGGGCGCGGATCAGCTCGGGGTCGATCGCCAGCTTGGCGGTCATTTCTTGCTCTTCAGGATGTTGGCCAAAGCGTCGAGGGCCAGGAGGTAGCCCTGCGGCCCCAGCCCGACGATGATGCCGGTGGCGGCCGCGCTGATGTAGGAGTGGTGGCGAAACTCCTCGCGGGCGTGGATGTTCGAGATATGCACCTCGATCACCGGCAGCTCGGCGACCTTGAGGGCATCGAGGATGGCCAAAGAGGTATGGGTATAGGCCCCGGCATTGATCACGATGCCGTCGGCATTGTCGCGCGCCTGCTGGATCCAGGTGACCAGCTCGCCCTCGTGGTTGGACTGGCGGAACTCGATCTCCAGGCCGAGGGCGGCGGCGCGCTCGCGGCAGGCGGTTTCGATGTCGCTGAGCGTAGTACGACCGTATATCTCCGGCTGGCGCACGCCGAGCATGTTGAGATTCGAGCCATTGAGCACGAGGATGACGGGAGCGGCCACGGTTGAGCTCTCTAGACCCCTGAAATTCCCGGCTCTTATAGCATGCTCGACTTGCCGCGCAATCGCCTGTCAGGGGCCGGCGAGGGGGCAGCGAAGTGTTATGAAGCCCTTGATTTGCCAAATTTCGGCCAAATTGGGCAAGGAAAGTTGGGCTCATCGAGCCTTCGGGGGGACTCCATGACAAAAGGGATCGGTGCCTGCGTTGCATTGACGATGGCACTATTGGCGGGGTGCGCTGCCGACGAAAACCTGCAAACGCAGGCAGGCAATGTCGGTGAACAGGCCTCGAGGCGGCTTCGGCCGGCCGGACAAGCGACCGATACGGACTACTGGGAAAACGTCATCTCGGATCGCGTGTTTTTTGACTACGACAAGTCGGAGCTTAAACCGGAGGCGCGCATCATTCTCGAAAAGACGGTTGTATGGGTGAAACAATATCCCACTTTGGCGATCTCGTTTCTTGTCGAGGGGCACTGCGATGAACGTGGCACGCGCGAGTTCAATTTGGGCTTGGGAGAGCGTCGCGCGTTCGCAGTGAAGGATTACTTGGTTTCGCTGGGCTTAAGTGAGGAAAGGGTGGCCACAATCAGCTATGGCAAAGAGCAGCCCGTAGTCATGGGGGCTACGGAGGCAGCTTGGGCGCATAATCGCCGCGCGGTTCTCAGAACCCGATAGCCGCTGGCCACTGCCCGGCGGCGCAGAATCCCAGCCTCCGGGAGTCGGTTTTTACTTTCAATTCAGGAGAATCGCCGTATATAGGTTTTTCTATAGACGCACCCGCACGTGCCTCTGGCCCCCGGCGTCAAGACTCCCCGTGCCGCACAACGGCATCTCTACAAGAGCGAAGAGGGAGCACAGCAAGGGGTGGTTTACGCAACGACGTCAGGCGTCCTCATTCTGAACCGGTGCCGCGATGAAACGGCATCATCGGACATCCGACCTGAATCGGATAGGGGACTACCGACCGAAGCGGTCGCCGCAAAAGAAGCGGCGACGCCACCCGGAGACAAGGAGCCAGGGGATGACCCCGAAAATCGCCCGCTTTCTCGCCGAGAACAGCCCGCCGTCGCCCTGCCTGGTCGTCGACCTCGACGTCATCGCGCACAACTACAAGCGCCTCGCCAAGGCGATGCCGCTGGCCAGTATCTATTACGCAGTTAAAGCGAACCCGGCGCCGGAGATCGTCAAGCTCCTGGCCAAGCTCGGCTCGAGCTTCGACACCGCCTCGATCTACGAGATCGAGGAGTGCCTGAGCTACGGCATCGGCGCCGACCGCATCTCCTTCGGCAACACCATCAAGAAGCAAACTGACATCGCCCGGGCCTTCAAGCACGGGGTGAACCTCTACGCCTTCGACAGCCAGGCGGAACTCGACAAGCTGGCCAAGGCGGCGCCGGGTGCCCGCGTGTTCTGCCGCATCTTCATGACCGGCGAGGGTGCTGACTGGCCGCTGTCGCGCAAGTTCGGCTGCGACGTCGACATGGCCCGCGACCTGCTGATCAAGGCGCGCGACATGGGGCTCGACCCGCACGGCGTGTCCTTCCATGTCGGCTCGCAGCAGCGCGACCTGACGCAGTGGGACATCGCCGTCGGCAAGACCAAGATGCTGTTCACGGCGCTCAACGAGAAGGGCATCGAGCTCAAGCTGATCAACCTGGGCGGCGGCTTCCCGGCCAAGTACCGCACGCGCATCCCGACCGCTGACGCCTACGGCGAGGCGATCATGCGCGCCATGACTGAGCATTTCGGCAACAACCTGCCGCAGATGATCATCGAGCCTGGCCGCGGCATCGCTGGCGACGCCGGCGTCATCCAGGCCGAGGTCGTGCTGGTCTCGACCAAGACCTATGACGACAACCGGCGCTGGGTGTATCTCGACATCGGCAAGTTCGGCGGCCTGCCGGAGACCATGGGCGAGGCGATCCAGTACCGCCTGAAGACGCCGCACGACAACGGGCCGAAGGGGCCGGTCGTGCTCGCCGGCCCGACCTGCGACGAGGTCGACGTGCTCTACGACAAGGCCGACTACAAGCTGCCTCTGGCCCTCAAGGTCGGCGACAAGGTGCAGATCATGTCGGCGGGCGCGTATACCACGACCTACTCGTCCGTTGCCTTCAACGGCATCCCGCCGCTCAAGGGCTATTACATCTAACCGCGGCGTCCGAGCCGCGCCTCACGAAACCCCGGCGGCACCCGCCGGGGTTTTTGCTTGAGTGCTTCGCATTGCCAAGCGCGGTTCCGCTATCATGCCGGCGGCCGCGGCGCGGAGTCGGCGCACGGCCGAATCGGGACGGGCGGTGCGTTTCCATTTCCTGCTGACCAACCATTTCCGCTACGGCTGCTTCCGCATCGAGGACATCTGCGTGCCCATCGCCGCGGGCCTGGGCGAGCTCGGCCATGTCGTCACCTACGGCTTCGACGACGACGTCCCGCCCTGGCCGGCTGTCAATCTCCTGGTCGAGAATTTCAACAATCCGGCCGTAGTTGATCAGATGGCGCGGCTGAAGGCCGGG
>VGEI01000066.1 GCA_016869415.1 Alphaproteobacteria bacterium | reverse complement strand
ATGAAGGCCTGCATCTACCAGAAGCAGGAGCCGGTCGATATCCCGCAGGCCGAGACACGCATCCTCAAGGATGTGCTCGATCTGCCCTGGGGTTTCGAGATCTATTCGCTGCTCACCCGTTGGAATCCACTCGATATCCGCCGGCCGTTACCCAGGTCGGAGAGCGGCAACAAGGTGTTGATCGTCGGCCTGGGGCCTGCGGGCTATACGCTAGCCCACCACCTGATGAACGACGGCCATGCCGTGGTCGGCATCGATGGCCTCAAGATCGAACCGCTGGCAGCGGAGATCTCTGGCGTGAAGCCGACGGGCGAGCGCGTGGCCTTCAAGCCGATCCGCGACGTTGCCGAGCTCTACGAGAACCTGGATGACCGGGTGCTGGCCGGTTTCGGTGGTGTGGCCGAGTACGGCATCACCGTGCGCTGGAACAAGAATTTCCTCAAAGTGATTCGCCTGCTGCTCGAGCGCCGACGCGAGTTCGCCATGTACGGTGGGGTGCGGCTCGGCGGCACGCTCACTCTGGACGACGCCTTCGCGCTGGGCTTCGATCACGTGGCGCTGTGCGCGGGTGCCGGCAAGCCAACACATGTCGACATGCCCAATGGTCTCGCCCGCGGCGTGCGCATGGCCTCGGACTTCCTCATGGCGCTGCAGCTCACCGGTGCTGCAAAGACCTCGTCGGTGGCCAACCTGCAGCTGCGGTTGCCGGTGGTGGTGATCGGCGGCGGCCTGACGGCCATCGATACGGCGACCGAGTCGCTCGCCTACTACACACGACAGGTGGAGAAGTTCCTCAAGCGCTACGAGACCTTGGCGGCCGAGCGTGGCGATCTCGCCGTCCGCGCCAAGTGGAGCGACGAGGATACCGACGTCGCCGAGGAGTACATCACCCATGCCCGGGCTATCCGTGCCGAGCGGGCGGCGGCCGAGGCCGAGGGCCGTGAGCCGCGCATCGCTCAGCTTCTGGATTCGTGGGGTGGGGCGACCATCGCCTACCGGCGCCGGCTGATCGACGCACCCAGCTACACCCTCAACCACGAGGAGGTGGCAAAGGCCCTAGAGGAGGGCGTGCGTTTCGCCGAGGGGCTGACACCGCTGGCCATCGAGACCGATGATCTCGGCCATGCCCAGGCCATTCGTTTGACCCGCGAGGTGCCGGGTTCGGGCGAGGGCAGCGAAAAGGAAGAGGTGGTATTGCCGGCCCGCGCCGTGTTGATCGCCGCCGGCACCCAGCCCAACACCGTGCTGGCGCGCGAGGACGGCAGCGTCACGCTCGACGGCAAATACTTCGCCGCGGTGGACGAGGACGGCAACCCGGTCAAGCCGCAGTTCAGCATCTCCAAACCCGAGCAGGTCCGGGTGCTGATGCAGAAGCGCCCCGATGGCCGCGCCATCAGCTACTTCGGTGACTTGCATCCCTCGTTCTTCGGCAACGTGGTCAAGGCGATGGGTAGCGCCAAGCAGGGCTACCCCGTGGTCAGCCGCGTGCTGTCCCAGCGCGCGCCTACGACGATCAAGCCGACCGAACTGTTCCGGCAGTTGAATGTCGAGCTGCGCGCCACGGTGCACGAAGTGCAGCGCCTGACTCCGACCATCGTCGAGGTGGTGGTGAAGGCACCGCGCGCCGCGCGCGCCTTCCAGCCCGGGCAGTTCTACCGGCTGCAGAATTTCGAAAGCCTGGCGCCGCGGATCGACGGCACGGTGTTGGGCATGGAAGGCCTGGCGCTTACCGGCGCCTGGGTCGACCGGGACAAGGGGCTGCTCTCCACTATCGTGCTGGAGATGGGCGGGTCGAGCGATCTCTGCGCGCTCCTCAAGCCCGGCGAACCGGTGATCCTCATGGGGCCAACGGGCACACCCACCGAGACCCCTTCGGGCGAGACCGTCGCCCTCGTTGGTGGCGGCCTGGGCAACGCAGT
Organism: Alphaproteobacteria bacterium; assembly: GCA_016869415.1. Classification (GTDB taxonomy): domain Bacteria; phylum Pseudomonadota; class Alphaproteobacteria; order CACIAM-22H2; family CACIAM-22H2; genus VGEI01. The sequence goes on along the minus strand of VGEI01000066.1, from coordinate 10,600 downwards.
GCTGTTCTCGATTGGTGCCGCCCTGCGCGAAGCCGGCTCGAAGGTCATCTATTTCGCCGGCTACAAGAAGGTCATCGATCGCTACAAGGTCGCCGAGATCGAGCGCGCTGCCGACGTAGTGGTCTGGACTTGCGACGAGGAGCCGGGCTTCCAGCCGACCCGCCCGCAGGACAAGCGCTTCGTCGGCAACATCGTCGAGGCGATGATCGCTTATGGATCGGGCAAGTTCGGCCGAGTACCCATTCCGTTGTCGGAGGCCAGCCGCATCGTCGCCATCGGCTCCGACCGCATGATGGCGGCTGTCGCACGCGCGCGCCACGGCGTGCTCCAGCCCTATCTCAAGCCGCATCATCACGCTATCGGCTCGATCAATTCGCCGATGCAATGCATGATGAAGGAAATCTGCGCCCAGTGCCTGCAGCCGCACCGCGACCCGGTGACCGGCAAGACGTCGATCGTCTTCTCCTGCTTCAATCAGGATCAAGATCTCGACCGGGTCGATTTCCGCGCGCTCAACGAACGGCTGGCACAGCAGGCGCTGCAGGAGAAGCTGACGGCGCAGTGGATCGATCGTGCGCTGCGCAAGCTCCGCCTGCGCCAGGACGCGGCAGAATAGCTCAGGTCAGCGGGGTGCGTTGCTGCGTGCGGCTTCGCGCGCGCTCAGCTGCCGGTTGAGGCCGCCGACACGTGTTTCCGCCATGATGGACGCTGGCGTGCTCCGCTGCAGCAACTCTGGTGTCGGCTTGCCGAACAGGTAACCCTGGGCATAACCCACGCTCATCTCGGACATCGCTGCGGCCTGGGCTTCCGTCTCGACCATCTCGGCGATGGTCGCGGTGCCCAGCTCGCGGCAGAGCTTGGCCATGGCCTTGAGGAAAGCCTTGTCGCGCCGATTCTCGATAGCGTTGCGGACATAGCGGCCATCGATCTTGACGAAGTCGACCGGCAGCGCGTTGAGGTAGTGGAACGAGGCGGCGCCCGCGCCGAAATCGTCGAGGCAGACCCGCACGCCGCGTTTCTGCAGGGTGGCGAGCAGCTTCTGCACCTCGGCCATACGCACGATGTAGGCCGACTCGGTGATCTCGACCATCAGGTTGCTCGTGATACCGGCATGGTTGCGCAGCAGCGCGTCGAGCTGACCGGCAAAAAGCTCGCTTTCGAGCGAGCGGCCGGAGATGTTGACGGCGATAGCGAGCGCCGGGGCCTGTTCGCGTACCTTCTCCAGCAGGTCGATGACCCGCTCGCACACGGCGAGGTCGAACTCCGACACAACGCCGAGCTGCTCGGCGAAGGCGATGACGCCCGCGGTGCCGCCGGCGTCCTTCGTCGTCTCACTGTTGAAGCGCGAGAGGGCCTCGTAGTGATGAATCGTCCGATTGCCGAGAGCCACGATGGGCTGGAAGACCAGGTCGAAGTCCTGAGTGGCCACTCTGCCACGCAGGTTGCGGACCTTGACGGCCGTGTCGGCCACCAGATGGCGAAAGCCGTCGGCTAACGAGGCGAGTGTGAACTCACCCTTCTGGGATGTGGAGAAGGAGTTGATGGCGTAAAGCACCGTGCGCGCTGCATCCGCCTCGCTGAGCACACCGGCATCGAGGTCGACCGTCGAGGCTTCGACCGTGATGTCGTCGAGCTTTGCCGCGCTGGCGAGCTCGCCGATCTGATGATAGAGCGCAGAGGCGTCGAAATTACCGTCATGGATGACGCCGAACCTGCCGTCGGCGATCTGGCCGGCGGAGTCGCCGTCACTCGACTGGGCCCGTAGGTGGCGGCCGACCGCGGCGAGGAAACCTTCGGCGAGCTCTCCGTCGGCCCGCTCGCGCATCGCTTCCATGCCGCCGACCTCGACCAGCGACAGTTGGAAATTGCCGGGCGCGCGCAGCTTCTCCTCGGCGAGCTTGGCGAACTCATCCCTGCCGAGCAGGCCGGTGGAGGCGTCGCGGTTGCCTGGACGGACGTCGACGGGCATGCGCGCCGTCAGCACCGTGAGAGTAATCTGATAGGTCTCGCGCGGCGCAGGCAGACGGCAGCCGCCGAGCATGACATTGAGCGCCACAGGATTGGCGAGTTGCACGAGGATCGGTGACAGACGACCGCCGTCCTTGAGCGAGGCGAGCAGAACCTTGACCAGGGCACGGTCCGAATCGGCGAGGAGCTCGGCAAACGGCCGGCCTTTGAGTGCGCCGGCGTCGCGTTGGGTGAGGCTCTTCAGCGCGCCAGCGGCAAACGTGATCTGGCCGCCGCCATCGACTTCAAGGAGGAGGTCGGCTGCGGCAAAGGCGAACGCAACGAAACGGTCGCGCTCGGCGCGAATGGGGTCCGGGGCTTGAGCCATGCCGACTTTGACCTTAGGTGCCGAGGTTTAAGGACCAGTTACCGCGCGGCATATGCTTGACAAACTATCGCCGGGCCATCGATTATTCGTGTACATACAATCTAGCCCGGATAACGGGCTAAACGGAAGCGGGGTTTGGGCGTGGCGGGATATCAGCGTCCGGCACGGTTGGACGAGGCTCTGGCGGCTTTGGCCACGGCCCCCCGCGTTGTCGTGGCCGGCGGCACCGATTTCTACCCTGCCCGTGTCGGCCGCCCTCTCGACGACGATATCCTCGACATCAGCGGACTGACCGAGCTGCGCCGCCTTAGCGAGGAGGGCGCCTATTGGCGCGTCCCGGCGCTGGCGACCTGGACCGATATCATCGAGGCCGGCCTACCCCGTTACTTCCGCGGGCTCCAGCTCGCTGCCCGCGAGGTGGGCGGGGTCCAAATCCAGAACGCCGCTACGGTCTGCGGCAATCTGTGCAATGCCTCGCCAGCGGCCGACGGTGTCCCCAGTCTGTTGGCGCTCGATGCCGAAGTGGAACTGGCTTCGACGGCGGGCACCCGGCGCCTGACGCTCGGCGAGTTCATCACTGGCAACCGCAAAACGGCGCGCCGCCCCGACGAGCTAATGACGGCCGTGCTTGTACCCAAACCGCGGCACGAAGGCCACGCCACGTTCCTGAAGCTGGGGGCGCGCAAATACCTTGTCATCTCCATCGTCATGATTGGTGCGGTGGTGGAGGTCGACGGCGGCCGCATCGCCGCTGCACGTATCGCCATCGGCGCCTGCTCCGCAGTGGCGCAACGTCTGCCGCTTCTCGAGCGCGAGCTCGTAGGAAGGACGCTCGACAGCCGTCTCGCCGAAATCGCTGTGGCACGCCATCTCGCGCCGCTAAAGCCGATTGACGACGTGCGCAGCACGGCGGACTACCGGAGCGACTCGGCGCTGACCCTGCTGCGGCGTGCCTTGGTTGATCTGGCGGGTGCCACATGAGTACGCCGATCCCCTTCACGCTCAACGGCTGGGCGGTGACTGTCACGGCGAATCCGGCACGGAGCTTGGCCGAGATCCTGCGGGAGGAGTTGCGGCTCACCGGCACGAAGATCGGCTGCAGTGCCGGCGACTGCGGTGCCTGCACGGTACGTCTGGACGGGCGTCAGGTCTGCGCCTGCCTGGTGCCCGCCGGCCGGGTCGCCGGCAGGCAAGTGGTCACGGTCGAGGGCTTGGCGCAGAACGGGCGCCTCTCGGCGCTGCAGGAGTCGTTTCTCGTCCATGGGGCTGCACAATGCGGCATCTGCACGCCAGGCATGCTGATGGCGGCCGACGATCTGCTGGCGCGGACCAAGAGCCCGACCGAAGCGCAAGTACTCGACGCGCTCGGCGGCGTGCTCTGCCGCTGCACCGGCTATCGCAAGATCGTCGACGCGGTGCTGGCATTCAGCAAGCCGGCAGCGGCGGTAACGCCCGCGGCCGGGCAGGCGGTGGGTGCAAGGCTGGTGAAAGTCGACGGCGCCGCCAAGGTGACGGGCGCCGAGGAATTCGGCGCCGATGACTGGCCGGCAGATTGCCTCGTGCTGCGGGCCGTGCGTTCGCCGCACCACCGCGCGCGGTTTACGTTCGGCGACCTTGAGGCCTTCCGCAAGAAGCACCCTGGTCTTGTGCGTATCCTCACCTGGAAGGACATCCCCGGGCAGAATCTTTATGGCATCTACCCGACCGGCAAGGACCAGCCGGCTCTCGCCGAAGGTGTGGTGCGGCATCGCGGCGAGGCGGTGTGTGCCTTGGTCGGTGACGCCGCAACCATCGCCTCGATCCGCGACGAAGATGTGCCGATCGTCTGGGACAAGCGGCCGCCGATGTCCGGCCTCGACGCAGCACTCGCTTCCAATGTGGAGCCGCTGCATGCTGACAAGCCCGACAACGTGCTGGTGCGCGGCCGCGTCGTGGCGCGCGACGCGGCCGCCGGGATCAGGGGTGCCGCCGCCGTGGCGCGCGGTAATTTCGAAACCGCCTTCGTCGAGCACGCCTATATCGAGCCGGAAGCAGGCTATGCGCGGCGTGTGAGCGACCGCATCGAGATCGTCGCCTGCACCCAGACGCCGTACATGGATCGCGACGAACTGGCGCTCATCCTCGGCCTCAAGCCGGAGCAGGTTCGCATCGTTCCGACCGCGGTCGGAGGCGGTTTCGGCGGCAAGCTCGATCTCTCGCTCCAGCCCCTGATCGCCACGGCGGCCTGGCTGCTCAACCGTCCGGTGCGCTGCGTCTACACCAGGCCCGAGAGCATGGCCTCGACGCCCAAGCGCCATCCGGCGCGTATCTCGGCCACCTTCGCCTGTGACGCCAGAGGCAAGCTCACGGCTGTCGAGTTCCACGGTGATTTCAACACGGGTGCGTATGCGTCGTGGGGGCCGACGGTCGCCAACCGCGTGCCGGTGCACGCCATGGGACCCTACGAGGTGCCGGCGGTGAAATGCACCAGCCGCGCCATATACACGACCGACACCCCGGCCGGCGCCTTTCGCGGCTTCGGTGTGCCGCAAGCGGCGATTGCGCACGAGGCGCTGATGGACGAGCTGGCGCTGCAGCTCGGTATCGACGAGCTGGAGTTCCGCGCCATCAACGTGTTGAAGAAAGGCTCGATGACCGCAACCGGCCAGAAGCTGGAAGCGAGCGCCGGGCTCGGCGCCTGCGTCGAGGCATTGCGCCCGCGCTGGAATGAGCTGCGCGAGGCCGCCGAACGCTTCAACCGCGCGGCCCAGGGTCCTATGCGCCGTGGCGTGGGCATCGGCTGCATGTGGTACGGCATCGGCAACACTTCGCTGTCGAATCCTTCGACCATGAAAGTCGGGCTGGGCCGCGACGGCGCCCTCACGCTCTACAGCGGTGCGGTCGATATCGGCCAGGGCTCCAACACCGTCATGCTGCAGATCTGCGCCGATGCGCTCGGCGTGCCGGTCTCGGCGCTGCGCCTGGTCGCGGGCGACACCGACCTCACCGCCGATGCCGGAAAGACCTCAGCCTCGCGCCAGACCTTCGTCTCCGGCAATGCCGCGCGCCTCGCCGGTGAGGATCTGCGCCGGCAGATCCTGCGCCTGGCCAATGTCGGCGAGAGCGCCGCGATCGAGCTGGCGGAGGGCAGGCTCGTCGTGCGCGAAGGCAGTGCCACACGCACCATCGACCTTGAGTCCCTGCCTGCCGGAGGCCTGATGGGCACGGGGCGTTACGATCCACCGACCACGCCGCTCGACGGCGACGGGCAGGGCGTGCCCTACGCCACCTATGCTTTCGCCGCACAGCTCGCCGAGGTCGAGGTCGATATCGAGCTTGGCACGACCAAGGTACGACGCATCGTCGCGGCTCACGATGTCGGGCGTGCCATCAACCCCGCCCAGGTCGAAGGCCAGATCCATGGCGGCGTGGCGCAGGGGCTCGGGCTCGCGCTGATGGAGGAGTACATTCCCGGCCGCACGGAGAATTTGCACGACTACCTGATCCCGACGTTCGGCGATGTGCCGGAAATCGAGACCATCCTGGTCGAGGACCGCGAGCCGCTGGGTCCTTACGGCGCGAAGGGTATTGGTGAGCCGGCGCTGGTCCCGACCGCACCGGCGATCCTGGGCGCTATCCGCCACGCAACGGGTGCTCGTATCCGCCGCGTTCCCGCCACGCCGGATCGGGTGCGCGCCGCGATCGTGGCGCAAGGCCGGAAGAAGGCAGCCGCAGAATGACCGAGACCCATGTCAGCACGGATATGCCCGCGCCCGACGCGCTGGCCGCCGCGACCACCGCCGCGAAAGACGGCGGCATTGTTACCTGCGACGCCTGCCCGGTGCTCTGCCGCATTCGTTCGGGGAAGACGGGGGCCTGCGACCGCTACGGCAATGTCGATGGCAAGCTGGTGCGCATGGATCCGCTGGTCATCACCAGCCGGGCGCAGAACCTGGTTCCCTTCCTCAACGGCCAGTGGAACGGCAATCCGATCTCCGGTGCCGACACTTTCGTCACCGGCATCGGTGCGGGCACGACCTATCCCGACTACAAGCCGGCACCCTTCATCGTCTCGAGCCGGCTCGACGGTGTGGACATGGTCACCGTGGTGACCGAAGGCATCTTCAGCTACTGCGGCCTCAAGGTGAAGATCGACACTGACCGCTATCTCGGCCCCGAACAGGCGGCGGTGCGGGTGAAAGGCGAGGCGGTGGGGCACGTCACCACGGCGGAGTACGGCTCGCAGATGCTCTCGCTGGGCGGCGTGCATCATCTGACCGGCGGCAGCAAGAAGGAAGGGGTCGTCACCTGCGACACCATGCTGGCGCTATGCAACAAGGAAGCGGTCGAGCTCAGCATCGACGGCGGCTCGACGGTCGTGGTACGGGCGGGCAAGCCGCCGGTGGTCAATGGCGTGCGCGAGGAGCGCATGCGCGTGGGCTGCGGCTCGGCGACCATCGGCATGTTCGCGACGCAATGGCTGGCCCACGCCGACGAGGTGATCGTGGTCGACGACCACATTACCGGCGTGCTGACTGAGCACCAGGCCGGACGCTTCCTCGATATGAAGCCGGGCGGCATCCGGGTGCGCGGACGCAAATCCACGCCTGGCCGCTACTTCCAGGTTGCCAACCCGGGAACGGGCTGGGGCGGCACCGACATCACCGACCCACTTTCGATCATCGAGAAGATCGATCCCAAGACGGCCTGGCCGGGGCTACGCTTGCTGATGGTCAGCACCACCGGCGAACATGCCGGCTGGTACGTGCTCGACGGCGAGCTCAAGCCTGTACCGGCGCCAATGCCGGAGGCGATCACTAGGATCGTCGAGCGCATAGGCGAGAACTGCGAGCCGGCTTTGTGCAGCGTGCTGTTCATGGCGGGTGCCGGCGGCTCGTTACGCGCCGGGGTCACCGAGAACCCGGTGCGCCTGACCCGCTCGGTGCGCGCCTCTTTCGCACGCGTCACCTCCGGCGGGGCGCCGGTTTATGTCTGGCCGGGCGGGGGCATCACCTACATGGTCGACGTCGCCACCATGCCCGACAAGTCTTTCGGCTATGTGCCGACACCGGCCATCGTCGGGCCGATCGAGTTCACCCTGCGCCGCGATGAGTACGCGGCGTTGGGCGGGCACATGAAGCATGTGCGACCGCTCGAAACCCTGCGTGACGTCGGCAAGGTCAAGGTCGAGGCTTGGCCGAAAGACGCTCCCTGGCCTGTGACGCCACCGGAGACCGCGACATGAACCGCGCCGGTATGCGCGCCGGATTGCTGCCGGACGGCAAGCGCCTGCACCTGCAGCACGGCCCCATCGACCTGATCGTCGAGGCCTTCGGCGATCCGGCCGAAGTGCATGCCGCCTACGTCCAGGCAGCGGCCGGTTTCGTCGATGTGCTGCCGACGCTGGTGAAGGAACTGCCGCTGCTACGCATGCCGTTAGGCGACGCTTGCCCGCTGCCGGCCGGCCCCGTCGCCCAGCGCATGGTCGCCGCCTGTTGGCCGCATCGCAGCACCTTCATCACGCCTATGGCGGCGGTCGCCGGCTCGGTTGCCGACCATATGCTGCAAGCGCTGCTCGACGGCCGCCGGCTTGATCGTGCTTATGTCAACGACGGCGGCGATATCGCGTTCCATCTGGCGCCAGCGCAGTCGCTGACCTGCGGTCTGGTGGCTGATCTCGCCGCGCTGGCGGTCGACGGCACGATCTCTCTCTCTCACGCCTTGCCGGTACGCGGTCTTGCGACATCTGGCCGCGCCACCAAGGGACAGGGTGGGCGCAGCTTCTCGCTCGGCATCGCCGATTCCGTGACCGTCCTGGCACGCGATGCGGCCGCGGCCGATGCCGCCGCGACGATGATCACCAATGCCGTCGACCTGCCCGGCCACCCTGCGATTGCCCGTGAGCCCGCCAGCGCGCAAGATCCGGACAGCGATCTCGGCGACCGGCTTGTGACACTCGACGTCGGCGCGCTGTCCGACGAGGACGTAGCCGAGGCGCTGCGGTCCGGCGCGGCAAAGGCCGAGGACTTGCGCCGGTCTGGACTCATTCATGGCGCGGTGCTCGTATTGAAGCGCCGGCTGGCAGCGGTGGGCGCAGACCTGCCGCTTCTGGCGGCAGCGTAACGGGAGAGGGTGGGGAGCATGGCCGGGGCGCAGATCCGCAAGCTGTTTACGGTCATCGAGGAGACCCATCGCGAGGCCGGCCGCGCCATAGCGCCCGCCACGCGTAAGGCCGCCGCCATCGCGGTGATCGCCAATCCCTCCGTCGGCACTTTCGATCCGCAGCTCGAGACGCTGATGGCCATTGGCGAGGAGCTGGGGGACTTGCTCGGCCGCCGCGCCGTCGCGGCCTTGGGCATTGCGCCTGGCAAGGCCGAGAGTTATGGCAAGGCGGCCATCGTCGGCGAAGACGGCGAGCTTGAGCACGCCGCCGCCATCCTGCATCCGCGCCTCGGCAAGCCGTTGCGCGCGGCGGTGGAGAAGGGCGCTGCGCTCGTACCGTCGTCGAAGAAGCGCGGCGGCCTGGGAACGGCCATCGACGTGCCGCTGGGCCACAAAGATGCCGCCTTCGTGCGCAGCCATTTCGACGCCATGGAGATTCGCGTGCATGACGCGCCGCGCCGCGACGAGATCGTCGTCGCGGTCGTAGTGACCGACAGCGGCAGGCCGCTGCCGCGCATCGGCGGCCTCACCGTCGACCAGATCGAAGGCAAGGACGGCCTTCGCTAGAGAGAAGAACGGAATCCGACAACCGAACACAGAACAGGAGAGACCCATGACCATCAAGCGACGCGAATTCATCGCCGGCACCGCAGCCACGGTGGCCATCGCCGGCGCGCCGGCCATCGCCCGCGGCCAGGGAGCGGCGATCAAGATCGGCGAGATCAACAGCTACTCGACCCAGGCCGCGTTCCTCGTGCCGTACCGCAACGGCTGGAACATGGCGCTGGAGGAGGTCAACGCGGCCGGCGGCCTCAACGGCCGCAAGCTCGAGACCGTCTTCCGCGACGACGCCGGCAAACCGGAGGACGCGGTGCGCCATGCCGGCGAACTGGTGGCGGGCGAGAAGGTCGATCTCCTGGCTGGCGGCTTCCTCTCCAATATCGGCCTGGCCATCGCCGGCTACGCCAAGCAGAACAAGAAACTCTACGTCGCCTCGGAGCCGCTGACCGACGCGCTCGTCTGGGCGCAGGGCAACCGCTACACCTTCCGGCTGCGGCCCTCGACCTATATGCAGGCGGCGATGCTGGTGGAGGAGGCGGCGAAGCTGCCGGCCATGCGCTGGGCCACCGTCGCCCCCAATTACGAGTACGGCCAATCGGCGGTGAAGTGGTTCAAGGAGCTGCTGTCGCGTAAGAAGTCTGGCGTGCAGTTCGTCAGCGAGCAATTCCCGGCCCTCGGCCGCATCGACGCCGGCGCCACGGTGCAGGCGCTGGCTGCGGCCAATCCCGAGGCCATCTTCAACGTGACCTTTGGCGCCGACCTGACCAACTTCGTCCGCCAGGGCAACACCCGCGGCCTGTTCGAGCGCCGCGCGGTGGCCAGCATGCTGACCGGCGAGCCCGAGTACATGGACCCGCTGAAGGACGAGACGCCGGAGAACTGGATCGTCACCGGCTATCCGTGGGACCAGGTCAACACGCCCGGTCATACGAAGTTCCGCGACGACTACCGCAAGAAGTTCAACGACTATCCGCGCCTCGGCTCGGTGGTCGGCTACGACACGGTCAACGCTATCATCAACATGCTGCGTAAGGCGAACACGACTGACACCGAGAAGATGGTCGACGCCATGGAAGGGTTGAAGTTCGTCAGCCCGTTCGGGCCGGTCGAATTCCGCAAGATCGACCACCAGTCGACGCTCGGCGCCTTCGTCGGCCGCACCAAGGTGCAGGGCGGCAAGGGCATGATGGTCAACTGGCGCTACGCCGACGGCAAGGACTACCTGCCGTCCGACGCCGAAGTGCGCGAGATGCGCGCGAAGGACGCGTGATCGAAGCCCATTGTCGATACTTCGATCGAGCGCATCGTCGATAGGCCCCACCTCACCCTCCCGCTATGCGGGCCCCTCCCTCTCCGCCCCTCAGGGGCGGAGAGGGAGGGGGTGAGGGGGCATCGCTCCGTATGGATTTCCTTCTCGTACAGTTCCTCAACGGGCTTGCCAGCGCCTCGTCGCTGTTCCTTGTCGCGTCCGGGCTGTCGATCATCTTCGGCGTCAGCCGGATCGTGAATTTCGCCCATGGCTCCTTCTACATGCTGGGCGCCTATGTCGCCTGGACGCTGAGC
>VGEI01000065.1 GCA_016869415.1 Alphaproteobacteria bacterium | reverse complement strand
CTGCTTGCTGCGGTCGAGGCTGTGCGAGCTCTTACCCTTGGCCTTGTCGGCTTTCGCCTTGTCATCCGCCGGGGTGGCCTTGGCGGCGGGCGCCGTCACGGCCGGAGCAGCCGGCTTGGCAGGCGTCGCGGGGGTCGCCGTCTGTGCCAGCGCCGGGACGGCGAACAGCAGGGCCAGGGCGGCGGCAGTCAAAGTCGTGCGCATATCGGGGGTTCCTCGTGTGGGTTGGGGGGAAGCCTTTCAGGCATCGTGCCTGCCAGCCCACAACGGCACCCTGGACCCGCCTATTCGCGGAGAATTTTCTGCCTGGCCGGGAATAAGCCCCCCGGCCTGTCCGTGTGGGGCGCTACCGCGCGTCGTGAAAGATCACGCCGAGGGTGAAACGACGGCCGGAGCGCAGGCGGCTGACGCCGTGGCGCATGGCCGCACGGTAGGTTCCGCGTTTACCCTGGACCGGCCGCTCGTTGACCGCGAAGATCACGCCTTCACCGCGGGCCAGAGGCACGACGGCGGCGCGCGACTGCAGGCGCGGGCGCTGCTCCGTCAGCACGAATTCGCCGCCGCTGAAGTCGCTTGCCGGGTCGCTGAGCAGGATCGTCGCCTGCAGCGGGAAAACCTCGTCGCCGTAGAGATCGCGGTGCAGGCAGTTGTAGTCGCCCTCTTCGTATTTCAGCAGGAGAGGTGTGGGCCGCTTCTGCCCGGCGCGGCGGCAGGCGGCAAGGTAGCGCTGAAGCTCCTCCGGATAGTTCGCATCGCGTCGCAAGGCGGCGCTCCAGCGGTTGGCGATGACCGCCAGCGGCGGATAGAAAGCCGCGCGCAGCGCCTGCACAGTGTCGGGCAGAGGGTAGGCGAAATAGCGGTACTCGCCGCGGCCGAAACCGTGGCGCGCCATGACCACAGTGCTGCGGAAGGCGGCAGGGTCGTCGTATGAAGAGATCAGCGCGGCGCATTCGCTGTCGCGCAGCAGCGTCCCGGTTGTGGCGTAGCCGTGCTCGTCAAGTTCGGCCGCGATACGCGTCCAGTCGAGGGCGGCAACGCGTTCGGGAACGGAAGTAGAAGGAGGAGAAGACTGGCGCAACGGGGTCGCGGTCATGGCCCACTCTGCGCCCGGCCGGGAGCCCTCGCCACCCGGTTCTTGCCGCCAAAACAAAACCGCCGCCGGGGGCTCCGGCGGCGGCTTCGTTGTCTATCGCAAGCCTTAGTTCGCTTTGCGCTGGTTGTTCATTTCCTTGACCTGGCCGGCGCGCTCCTCGCCGCGCGCAGCACCGCCCTTGTTGGAGCGCTCGTTCTCCTTGGCCTTGGCCGCCTTGGCCTTCTCAGCCTTCTCGGCCTTCTCCTTCTCGGCTTTCTGCTTGTCGGCCTGGGCCTTCTGGGCCTGGCTGGGTGCTGGCGCAGGAGTGGCGGATTGCTGGGCGGCGGCCGGTGCGGCAACGGCCAGCGCAAGGATGGCGGCGAGAGGAATGAGGCGCATGAGGGAAATCTGCGAGGATAGGGGGCAGCGGTAGTGTATCTATGACACCGCGAGGCACAATCAAGCTCCCCGATGGGTGAACAATTGGTAAATACCCGGCTCTTTACGATTGTCTCGCTCTGCGCAAGGCTGCGTCCGGGAGGGGTTCCATGAGCACAAGACCGGAAAAGACCACTTGCATCAAAGAGGCCGCCTGGGTCATTGCCTGGGACGAGACGGCGCGGCGGCCGGTCTATCGGCGCGATATCGACGTGGTCTTCGCCGGCAACCGCATCATTTCCGTGGGCGGAGGCTACCGCAAACCGGTCGACGAGACGATCGACGGGCGGCGCTATCTCGTCATGCCGGGTCTGATCGATGCGCATTCCCATGCCATGTCGGAGAATGTCGGCCGCGGCGTCACCGAGGAGTTGGGCAATCCTCAGCTCTACATGAGCGGCCTCTTCGACCTGAAGCCGCCCTTCCTCATCGGCCATTCCATGGCCAAGTCGGCGGACAATGCTGAAAGCCTGCGCGCCGCCAACGAGGTGGCGATGGCCGAGCTGCTGATGTCGGGTGTTACGACGATCGCCGATCTCGGCATGCCCTATGAAGGCTGGGCCGACACGGTCGCGGGCTCCGGGATCCGCGCGGTTATTGCGCCGATGTACCGCTCCGCCAGGTGGGTCGTGCGCACCGGCCACTCGGTCGAGTACGAGTGGGACGAGAAGGGCGGTGAGCGGGCGATGCGCGAAGCGCTCGATCTCGTCGACCGGGTCAGCCGGCATCAGAGCGGCCGGCTCACCGGCATGGTCTCGCCCGCCCAGGTCGATACCTGCAGCAAGGAGCTGCTGCTCGACTCCCTCGCCGAAGCGAAGCGCCGCGGCCTGCCGGTTACCCTGCATTGCGGCCAGGCGGTGTGGGAGTTCCTCGAAATCACCCGGCGGCACGGCAAGACGCCGATGCAGTGGCTCGGCGATATCGGCTTCCTGACCGAGCGCACGCTGCTTGCCCATGCCATTTTCATCGATACGCATTCCTGGCTCCGTTGGCACACCAAACGCGACGTCGCGCTGCTCGCCGAGACCGGGACGAGCGTCGCGCATTGCCCGACGGTGTTCTCGCGCTACGGCCAGATGATGGAGAACGTCGGTGCCTATATCCGCGCCGGCGTCAACGTGGCCATCGGCACCGACACGCAGCCGCACAACATGCTGGAGGAGCTGCGCACCGCTCTGATCCTCGGGCGTATCGCCGCGGAGGACGTGACGGCGGTGAATGCAGCCGAGATCTTTGCCGCGGCCACCTCGGCGGGAGCGCGAGCCCTGCTGCGCGAGGACATCGGCCGGATCGCCGTCGGTACCAAAGCCGACCTGGTGCTGATCGATCTCGACGAGCCGACCATGATGCCGGCGCGCGACCCGCTGCGGAGCCTCCTGTTCACGTCCGCCGAGCGCGCGGTGCGCGAGGTCTATGTCGATGGCGTGCGCGTGGTCGCCGAAGGCGAGCCGCTCTTCGTCGACCGCCGCAAGGCGGCCGAACGGCTCGCCAGGGCGCAGGAGCGGATCATCGCCGCCGTACCGCAGACCGATCTCCGCAAACGGCAGCCCGAGGCGATCTCGCCGCTCACTTTGCCGCTGCAGTAGCCGGCTGCTCGGCCGCGCGGGCGCCGACGCTGGCCTCGAGCAGGGAGATCGTCTGGTCGGCCGAGCGCACGTCGCCGAATGACTGGATGAAGGCGTTGAGCGTGGCGATGTGGTTGGCCTCGACGCGCGAAGCGTTGGCATCGGAGACCATCACGGTCTTGAAGCCGAGCTGCATGGCGTCGCGCGCCGAGGATTCGCAGCACACATGGGTGAGCGTGCCGGCGATGAGCACGGTATCGGCGCCGCGCCGGCGCAGCCAGGCCTCGATGTCGGACGAGCCGCGGGTAAAGGCGCTGAAGCGGAACTTGTTGAAGATATGGTCTGCATCGCGGATATCGAGGCCGTGGGTGAGCCCGTGGCCGGCAGCACCGTCCTGCAGGCTGGCGATGACGTCGCGCCCGACTCTCTCCGACACGGCATGGCCGAAGAACGTGCTCCAGCCGCCATCGGGCTCGCTGGTAAAGGTGGCCCGTGACCAGGCAACGCTACCGCCGGTGCGGCGCACCGCTTCGGCGAGCCGGTTGATGTTGGGAATGATGGCACGGGCCGCGCCGACGAAAGACGGCGTGCCGTCGTCGACAAAGGCACGCTGCATGTCGATGACGATCAGTGCCGTGCGCTTTGCGTCGAGGCTCTCGTAGGCGTGCAGGCGGCCGCGCCGCTTCTCGAGCAGGGCACGGACTTCCGGCCAGAACAGGGCATCGCTCACGGGGCCATTCCCTTTCATGGATTTGCCTTGGCGCGTTCGAGCATGGCATGCAGCAGCACGTTGCAGCCGGCCGTCAGGTCGGCCGGGGCGGCGTCCTCGACCTCGTTGTGGCTGATGCCGTCGCGGCAGGGCACGAAGATCATGCCTGTCGGTGCGACTTTGGCCATGTAGACGGCATCGTGACCGGCGCCGCTGACGATGTCGCGGTGCGCATAGCCCAGCCGGCCGGCAGCCTCGCGCACGGCGCCGACGCAGTCTTCGGCGAAGGGTGTCGGCGCGAAGTACCAGAAATCCCGGATCTCCACCTCGACCTTCGCCGCTTCGGCGATGGCCCGGAACTCGCTGTGCAGCGCCTCGTGCATCTGGGAAAGAGTGGCATCGACCGGGTGACGGAAATCGACGGTGAAGAACACCCGGCCCGGGATGGTGTTGCGCGAGTTGGGCGAGACCTGGACGAAGCCGACCGTGGCGCAGGCCAGCGGTGCGAAGCGGTGGCCGATCCTGTTGACCGTGTCGATCATGCGCGCCGAGCCGACCAGGGCGTCGCGGCGGCGCGGCATCGGCGTCGGCCCGGCATGGGCCTCCTGGCCGGTGACCGTGATCTCGTACCAGCGCTGGCCTTGTGCCGCCGTCACCACGCCGATCGTCTTGCCCTCGGCTTCGAGGATCGGGCCCTGCTCGATATGCGCCTCGAAATAGGCGCCGACGGGGCGGTCGCTCGTCCGGTCCTTGCCGGCATAGCCGATGCGCCGGAGCTCATCGCCCATGCTCTTGCCCTCGATGTCCTTCTTGGCCAGTGCCTCGTCGAGGGCGAAGACACCGGCATAGACGCCCGAGCCGACCATGGCCGGGGAGAAGCGCGAACCTTCCTCGTTGGTCCAGGCGACGATCTCGATCGGCGCCTCGGTGACGATGCCGAGATCGTTGAGCGTGCGCACGACTTCGAGCCCGGCCATGACCCCGTAGGCGCCGTCGAACTTGCCGCCTGTCGGCTGGGAGTCGAGGTGGCTGCCGGTGACGATCGCCGGCTTCGAATTGTCCTTTCCGGCACGCCTGGCGAAGATGTTGCCGATGGCGTCGACGCTGACCGTGCAGCCCGCCTCGCGGCACCAGCGCACGAAGAGGTCGCGCCCCTGGCGGTCGAGGTCGGTGAGGGCGAGGCGGCAGACCCCGCCCTTCTCGGTGGCGCCGATCCGGGCCAGCTCCATCAGGCTCTGCCAGAGCCGGGAGCCGTCGATCTTGAGATTCTGCATTCGGACGTGTTCTCCTGTCGGGTCAGCATACGAAGGCCGCGAGGAAATGTCATGACCGCCTGCCCCGATCTCTCGCAACGTCCGGTCGACTACAGCCGGCTCGGCCCGGCGCGCGGCAGCCGCCTGCTCGTGGTCGGCGGCTGCGGCGGTATCGGCCGGGTGCTGGTCGAGGCGGCGGTGGCCACCGGTCTCAAGGTCGCGGTCTTCGATCTGCCGCATGTTCTGGATCGGCACGAGCCGCCGGCAGGCGTGCTGGCCATCCCGGTCGACGCTGCCGATGACGCGAAGGTCACGGCGGCCTTCGCGGCGCTCGACCGCGACTGGAACGGACTTGAAGGGCTGGTCAACCTCGCCGGCTTCACCAACGCGAGAGTGCCGATGGAGACGATCGGACCGGAGGAGTTCGATTCCATACACTCCGCCAGCCTGCGCAGCACCTATCTGGTGGCGCGTGCGGCCCTGCCGCGGCTGCGCGCGGCCGGCGGCGGCGCCATCGTGCATACGGCCTCGGGCTTGGCCTCGCGAGTGCTGCCGGGCTTTGCACCCTACGCCGCGGCCAAGGCCGGCGTCATCGCGTTGACCAAGGCCATCGCGGTGGAGAATGCGCCCACCATCCGCGCCAACACCATCGCCCCTACCGCGACCGACACGGAATTCCTGCGCGGCGGCACCGGGCGCGCCCCGACCCATGGCGGCGAGCGCCATGTCGACGCCAATGCGGCGAAGCTGATCCCGATGGGCCGGATCGGCGTGCCAGAGGACATGGCCGGGCCGATCCTCTTCCTGCTTGGCGGCGCCTCGCGTTTCATGACCGGGCAGGTGCTCTACGTCAACGGCGGCGGGCTTACGCCATGAAGGCTCGCGCCGCCTCGTCTGCTGCCAGGGAAGCAACGCCGACCCGCGAGCGCATCCGCGCCGTGGCCGAGGAGCTTTATGTGCTGCGCGGCCATGACGGCTTCAGCTTCGGCGATATCGCGGAGGCGGTTGGCACCACCCGGGCCAACATCCACCACCATTTTCGCAACAAGCGCCAGCTGATGGCCGAGATCGTTGCCGGCTTCATCGCCGATGCCGAGGCACGTATTGCCGCCAACTGGACCCAGCCCCAGGCAAGTTTCAGCGAACGCCTGGCGGCCCAGCGCGATGACCTGCGCCGTTTCTATGACCGCTTCAACGGCAAGCCGGGCGACCGCCATGTGTGGAGTCCGCTGTCGCGCCTGCGGCTGGACCTGGCGGTGCTCGGCGAGCTGGCGAGCGAGGCGCTGGAGACGGTCGACCGCACCTATGACCGCTGCCTGCGCCAGGCCGTGGCCGACGCCATTCGCGCCGGCGAGCTGGATAAGGAGACGCCGGTCGAGGACGTAACACGCATGCTGCGCGTCATGCTGCTGTCCTGCGCGCCGATGACCCAGGACACCGGCAGCTTCCGCGAGGTCGAGCGGCTCTTCGCCACCATGGGCCGCATGATCACGGCGGCCTGGGCACCGGCACCGGGGCGCGGCGAGGGCACGCGGGGGCGGCGCCGTTGACTTCTCCCGGCCCTGGGCGCAGACTGACTTATCTGTAAGTAAGTATCCTGGAGGAGTCCTTGCAGCGCGACCCCCGTTTCACGCGCTTCCAGGTCTGGCCGCTGACCGGCGCGCTGGGAGCCGAAGTCTCCGGAATCGATCTCGGCAAGACCAGCGATGCGGCGGTCTATCAGGAGATGCGCCGCGCCCTGGACGAGCATCACGTGCTGGCGGTGCGCGACCAGAAGCTCACGCCGCAGACCCTGCACGAGGTGGCAAGGCGCTTCGGGCCGTTCAGCGGCAATCCGGTGCACTCGCCGATGGACGGGTTCGACGACATCGTGCGTTTCGTGCGCGAGCCCGATGACACCGGCAAGGTGATCGGCGAGGAATGGCACATGGACCTCGCCTGGATGGCCAAGCCGCCCGGCATCACCATGCTCTACGGCGAGGTGATCCCGCCGGTTGGCGGAGACACCTGCTTCGCCAGCCTGGAGCACGTCTATCAGGCGCTGTCCCCGACCATGCGCCAGCTGCTGAGCGGGCTCACGGGCATCTACAGCGGCAAGGGCGTCTACGCCATCAATGCGAAGCATTCGCGCCTCGGCCTGCGCAACGACGCGACCACCGCCGAGGAGACCGAGGTCGAGCATCCCGTGATCTGCGCCCATCCGGCGACGGGCCGTCCGTATGTCTTCGCCGCCAGCGTGCTGCAGCGCTTCAAGGGCATGAGCGAGGCCGAGAGCAAGCCGATCATCGATTTCCTCATGGCAACCGCCATCCGCCCCGAGTTCACCTGCCGTGTGCGCTGGCAGACCGGCACCCTGACCATGTGGGACAATCCCGTGGTCCTGCACACCGCCATTGGCGACTATCCGGGACATCGGCGGGTCACTTATCGCACCACGGTCGAAGGCTGGGCCCCGCGCGCCGCATCCCCCGAAGTGCCCGGCGCCACCCCGCGCGCCGCATAGGCCAACAGCGACACCGATGACCACGCTCGCGCCGCCACGGGAGCTTCCGGCCTTGCCGGCGGCAGTGCGCGGCGCGGGAGCGCGTCTGTCCCGTCTTGGCGCGACCTTGCCGTTCCTGGCGCCGGCGCAGCTCCTGGTCCTGACCGTGATCGTGCTGCCGGCGCTGCATATCATCTGGCTCAGCCTGAGCACTTCCACATTCGGCAAGGCCCCGGTCTTTGTCGGTCTCGCCAACTACATCCACGTCTTCGGCGACACCTACTTCTGGCGGGCGCTGGCCAACACGATCATCATCGTCCTGGTCGTCGTGCACGTTGAGCTGCTGCTGGGCCTGGGGATGGCGCTGCTTTTCGCCAGCGGCCTGCCGGCGCGCCGGCTTCTGCTCGCCGCCGTGCTCGCCCCCTATGCCGTCAGCGAAGTCTCCGCCGCGGTGATCTGGCGCTTTCTCTTTGACCCGGACGCCGGGCCGGTGACCATGGCCTTGCACGCCTTGGGCCTGCCTGGCTTCGAATGGTCAGTGGACCCGGCGCATGGCCTGGCCATCGTGGCGCTGCTCTCGATCTGGCTGCATCTGCCGTTCACCTTCCTGATCATCTACGCGGCGCGGCTGGCGGTTCCGGAGGAGCTCTACGAAGCCGCGCGCATCGACGGCGCCAGCAAGCTGCAGAGCTTCCGCCGCGTCACCCTGCCGCTGCTGATGCCGGCCATCCTGCTGGCGGCACTCTTCCGCTACATCTTCGTCTTCCGGCTGTTCTCGGAGGTCTGGCTGATGACCCAGGGCGGCCCGGCCCGCTCCACCGACGTGGTCGCCGTCTATCTCTACCTCGAGGCCTTTCGCTTCAACGCCTTCGGCACGGCGGCCGCCACCGGCTGGATCATGGTCATGATCTCCATGATTCTGGGCGCCGGCTACCTCTGGGGCCTGCGCCGGGAGATGCGCGCCCATGCCGCCTAGGAATCCGGCCGTCGTCGCGGGCAAGGCCATCGCCGTTGGCGTGATCCTGCTGTGGTCGCTGTTCCCGATCGGCTTCATGCTGATGTCGTCGCTGAAGCCCGGTCAGGAGATCTTCGCGGTCCCGCCGCGGCTGGTCTTCGAGCCGACTCTGCAGCATTACGGCGCGCTATGGGAGAAATGGGCGGTCTTCTTCCGCGGGCTGGGCAACAGCTTTATCGTCACGCTAGGCGCCACGCTGCTGACCGTGATTGCCAGCACCATGGCCGGCTTCGTCTACTCCCGTGAGCGCGGCCGGGCCCTGGAGGCCTCGGCGCTGTTCCTGATCGTGGTCCGCCTGCTGCCGCCGATCGTGCTGACGCTGCCGCTGTTCACCATCGCCAACATGCTGGCGATCAACGACACCCACCTTGTCCTCATCCTGCTCTACGCCACCTTCTTCGTTTCGCTGGGCACGCTGCTGATGCGGACCTTCATCGACTATATTCCCCGCGAGCTCGACGAGGCGGCGATGGTCGACGGCGCCAGCCGGCTGACCATCCTGTGGCGGGTGATCCGGCCCCTGTCGAAGCAGGGGATGCTGGCCCTGGCCGTCTTCGTCATCGTCTATGCCTGGAACGAGTTCCTCTTCGCCTTCGTCTTCACCTCGACCCGCGCCAAGACGGCGCCGTTGGTCATCTCGGAGATGCTGGGATCCTTCGACGGCGTCGATTGGGGCGTGCTTTTCGCCGCCTCGAGCGTCCAGCTCCTGCCGATCCTGATATTTGTCATTTTCATGCAGAAGCATCTCGTCGCCGGGCTGACCGGCGGCGCCATCAAGGGATAAAATGCAAGCCAAGGGAGGATCAACATGATCAAGGGTTTGAGCCGCCGTCAGACATTGCGGGGCGCGCTGGGTGTTGCTGCGGTGCTCGCAGCCACGCCACATCGCGGGTTCGCCGCCAGCAAGACGCTGAACATCCTGGCGCACCGGGTCCATCAGAACAGCCTGACGACCGGGCCGGCCGGTGACCTGACCAAGGCCTGGCGCGACGCCAACGACGCCAACTGCGAGTGGGCGACCTTTGACACCAATCCGCTGCAGGACCGGCTCTTCCGCGAGGCCAGCCTCGACCGCACGGATTTCGGCGTCGGCTTCCTGGTCAACAGCCGCGCCACCACGGCGGCTGCCTCCCTGCTGCACCCGCTCGACGCCTACCAGTCGTCGGCACCGATCGAGGATTTCGCCGACATAGCACCCGGGCTCGTCTCGGCCATGCGCTTCGACGGCAAGCTGGTGTCGGTGCCGTTCCGTCACGCCACGATCGGGCTTTTCTACAACGAGGCGCTGCTCGAGGAGCAGGGCATCAAGGCGCCGCCCAAGAGCCTCGAGGAACTCGTCGACCAGGCCAAGAAGCTGACCTTCCGCTCCAGCGCCGGCACGCCGGTGACCGGCATGGTGCTGGCGAGCGACCTGACGGTCTTCCCGGTGACCTTCGCCCGGGCCTTCGGCGGCGACTTCATCGGGCCCGACCTCAAGCTCGTGCCGGATCCCGCGGCCCTGGAGAAGGCGCTGGCGACCCTCGCCGACCTGTTCAAAAGCGGCACCCTGCCGCGCACCTACGCCACGACCTCCAACGACGACCAGGTGACCTGGCTGCAGCAGGGGCGGGCGGCGTTCACCGTCCTGCCGTTCGCGCGCTTTGCCCAGCTTAACCGCCAGGACCAGTCGAAGTACCCGGGCAAGATCAAGGCGATCGAGTTCCCGGCCTCGCAGTCGCTGCAGGGCAGGATGTCCTCGGTCGTTGAGTTCTGGGCCATGTCGATCCCGGCCAACGCCCGCGACAAGGACCTCGCCTGGAACTTCATCCGGGCGATGTCGAGCAAGGCCGTGACCACGGGCGCGGCACGCAACGGCAATGGCCCGGTGCGCGTCTCGACCTACAGCGACCCCGGCTTCGCCGCCGACCAGCCGCTGGCCGCCGTCGAGGCGAGGGCGCTGGCCGGCGCCCGCGTGCCGCTGCCGGCATTTCCGGAGGCGGCACGGGCGCAGACCATCTTCAACGAAGAGGTTCAGCTGACGGTGCTCGGCCGCAAGACGCCCAAGGAAGGAGTGGCCGCGATTATCGAGCGAGTGAAGCCGCTCCTCGCCTCCTGACGGCGCATGGCTGACGCCGTAGCCGCCGTCGACGTCGGCTCGACCAGTGCTCGGGCCGGCATCTTCGATCCGGCGGGCTGCATGCTGGGCTCGGCAAGCGTGCCGTTCTCGGTCAACCGGCCCGCCGCCGATCACGCCGAACACGATTCGGGCGAGATCTGGGCGGCGGTCGCCAAGGCCACTCACGAGGCGCTGTCGGAGTCCGGGGCCGCACCGGCAGCGGTGAAGGGCCTCGCCTTCGACGCGACCTGCTCGCTGGTCATGCTGGATTCGGGCGGCCGGCCGGTCACCGTCTCGACCACGGGCGAGGATCGCTGGAACGTGGTCATGTGGGCGGATCATCGTGCGACGCGCGAGGCCACGGAGATCACCGGCACGCGCCACCGGGCCCTCGACTATGTCGGCGGCACCATGTCGCCGGAAATGGAGCTCCCCAAGCTCCTCTGGCTGAAGCGCAACCTCCCCAGGGCCTGGTCGCGCTACGGTCTGGCCTTCGATCTCGCCGACTTTCTCACCTGGCGCGCCACCGGCGTCCCGGCGGCGTCGGCTTGCACCGTCACCTGCAAATGGACCTATCTCAACCACCAGAAGACTGCCTGGCAGGTTGACCTCCTCGATCAGATCGGGCTCTCGGACATGCTGAGCCGTCTGCGTCTGCCGCAGCGGGCCATGCAGCTCGGCATGACGGTTGGCGGCCTGACGGCGCCTGCGGCGGCCGATCTCGGCCTGCCTTCAGGTATTCCCGTCGGCGTGGGTCTGATCGATGCGCATGCCGGTGGCTTGGGCGTGCTGGCCGGCGCTTCCGGCGAGGAACTCAACCAGCGCCTGGCCGTGATTGCCGGCACATCGACTTGCCACATGGCGATCTCGCCGGAGCCGCGCGCGGTTCCCGGCATCTGGGGCCCTTACTTCGGCGCAATGCTGCCGGGCCTCTGGCTCAACGAAGGCGGTCAGTCGGCGGCGGGTGCTCTTCTCGATCACATCCTCGAATGGCACGTCGAAGGGCGGAAGCTTGGCGCCAATCCCCATGAGCGCCTCGGCCAGTACATCATGCAGAAGCGGGCAGAGGCCGGGCCGGGCTACGCCCGCGAAGTTCTCGTGCTGCCGGATTTCCACGGCAACCGTTCGCCCCTGGCCGTTGCCAGCCTGCGCGGCGTGATCCACGGTCTTGATCTCGATACGTCTTTGGACAGCCTGGCGCGTCTCTACCATGCGGCCGTTGTCGGCCTCGGCTACGGCACCCGGCACATCATCGATGAGCTCAATCGCCACGGCTACCGCATCAGCCGCCTGAACCTGACCGGCGGCCATTCGAAGAGCGCCTTGCTGATGCAGCTCTACGCTGACGCCACCGGCTGCGAGATTGCCTTGCCGCGCGAGGCCGACGGCGTGCTGCTGGGGACCAGTCTCGCCGCCGCGACCGCCGCCGGGCTCTATCCGGATCTTCAGGCGGCCGGCCGCGCCATGGCCCATCAAAGCCGCGTGGTAAAGCCCGACCCGGAAGCCGGGGACGTTCACACTCGCGGCTACGCAGCCTTCCGTCTGATGATTGAGCAGCGCAAGGACGTTACGTCCGTACTCGCGCGCGGCTCGCACTAGATTTCCGCGGCCACTAGGCGCCCTGCAGCTTCTGCAGCCGGGCCAGCGCCGCGGCACAATCGGCGACCAGCCGGCGCACCAGTTCACCCGCCGGCGGCAGATCGTCGATTAGGCCGATTGCCTGACCGATCTCGACCTTGCCTTCGTCGATGTTGCCCTCGAGGGCGGCCTGTTTCAGCGTGCTCGACTTGAAGAGATTCTCGCGCTCCTCCTTCGGTGCCGCGACGGCTTCGGCAGCCGCGTAACGCTCGGTGAGCTTGTTTTTGAGCATGCGCACCACGCCGTGGCCTGCGCGTGGCCCGTACCGATCTGCGCAACTCCGGCGACACCGCCGGC
>VGEI01000064.1 GCA_016869415.1 Alphaproteobacteria bacterium | reverse complement strand
CAACTCGGTGAAGGCAAACGGCTTGGTGAGATAGTCGTCGCCGCCGGCCTTCAGGCCGCGCACGCGCTGGTCGACATCCCCGAGGGCGGAGAGGATCAACACAGGCGTCGTCTTGCCGGCCTTGCGTAGTGTCTCGATTAGAGTCAGCCCGTCCAGGCCGGGAAGCATGCGGTCGACGATCAGTACGTCATAACTCTCGCCGCTGGCGCGGGCCAGACCTTCGCTGCCGGTTGCGGCATGATCGACGGTGTAGCCGCTTTCGCGCAGCCCCTTGACCAGGTAACGCGCCACCTCCGGGTCATCCTCGACGACGAGAACACGCATGGGCGAAACCTGAGACTCCCGTTCCAACGAACTGGATGGTGCGGATGTAGCGTCCGGAATGCAATCACTCATCGCTCGGTGCCTCCCCTTGTGGATCGGGTGGAAAGAAGAAGAGCGGCGGGGCCGCCGCCGCTCTGGGGCTCTGTTAGCCAGCCGTACTGCCCAGCGGCACGGCGGCAAATCGATCGTTGCCCTGGCGTTTGACCAGCATGAGTGCCGATCTACGGCTCTCATTGCCGGGGGCGCGCAGCGCCTCGACCACGTCGTTCGGGCCGGTGATCATCCTGTCGCCGACCCGGGCGATCAGATCGCCGGGGAGCAAGCCTGCCTGGGCGGCCGCGCTGCCCCGTCTTACGTCGACAACCACCGTGCCCACGCTACCCTCGGGCAGTTGCAGACGTTGCCGGGTCTCCTTGGTCAGCGGCGCGAGGCTGGCGCCGAGGGCCGCCACCGACTTGGTGTCAGGCGCGCTTCCCCGAGCGGGCTCATCGGCCGAGGCAGTCTGGCCCGCCGGCGTGCGGGCCAGGGATACCACGGTCGAGATGTCACGGCCGTCGCGCCAGACAGTCAGCGTGACCGACTTGTCGGGCCCTGCGCCGGCGATGAGGCGCGCCAGGTCGCGGAACTCTTTGACTGGCTTGCTGTCGACGCTGCGGATCACGTCGCCCTGCTTCAGACCAGCCTTGGCCGCCGGGCTGTTGGGGGTGACGTTCAGCACCAGCGATCCCTCGGGTTTGCTCAGGCCGAGGCTCGTAGCGATCTCGGGCGTCATCGACTGGATGTTGACGCCGAGCCAGCCGCGCTCGATATGACCCTTGGCCTTGAGCTCCTCGACGATCGGCCGGGCCACTGAGGTGGGTACGGCGAAGCCGATACCGATCGAGCCGCCATTGGGCGAATAGATCGCCGTGTTGATGCCGATCACCTCGCCGTCCATGTTGAAGGCCGGACCGCCCGAGTTGCCGCGGTTGATCGGCGCGTCGATCTGCAGGAAGTCGTCGAACGGGCCGGACTGAATGTCGCGGCCGCGCGCCGAGACGATGCCAGCCGTGACCGTGCCACCCAGGCCGAACGGATTACCGACCGCCAGGATCCAGTCGCCGACCTTGGCTTTGTCCGAGTCACCCCAGGAGACGAAAGGCAGAGGCTTGTCGCTCTCGACCTTGACCAGCGCCACGTCGGTCTTGTGGTCGCGGCCGATAACCCTGGCGTCGAACTTGCGCCCGTCGGAGAGCGTGATCTCGACCTTGTCCGCGCCTTTGATGACGTGGTTGTTCGTCACCACATAGCCGCTCGCATCGATGAGGAAACCTGAGCCGAGCGCCTGGCCGGAACCGGAAGACGGGTCGTCTTCGGACTCCGGGCCTGGCTGGCGGAAGCGCCTGAGGAACTCCTCGAAGGGCGAGCCGCGCAGCCCCGGCGGTAGCTGGAGTTGAGGCGGCGTGCCCGGCGCGGCTGCGTGCCGCGTTGAGGAGATGTTGACGACTGCGGGCTTTACCTTCTCGACAAGATCGGAGAATCCCTCGGGGCCCGGCCGGGCCGAGGCCGGAGGCAGGGTGAAGACAAGCGTCGCGGCGATCGCCATCGCGCCGGCGGCAAAGCGAAGGCCTTGGCAGTACGCCTTTCCGGAGGACACAAGGGTGGCGTGCATGTTGAGTCTCCTGCTGGTATCCGACATCGGGGGATGCCGGTCATGGCAGGAGAATTAGGGAAGCCACTATGACGATGGCCTGTCCGCGGGATTAATTCTTGGTAATGAGCGGGCCCCCGGATGATGGTCCGGTCCACAGCCGGGGCTCCACTTGGCTGCTGTCAGATCGGAGCGATCGAAGCAGGTCTTGTAGGTCTTGGCCTCGAGCAGCACGGCGCTGCGCAGCAGCGCGCCGGTGAAGTCGGCGTGACTCAGATTGGCACCGCGCAGATTGGCACCGCTGAGGTCGGCGCCCGCCAGATTCGCCGCCACCAGGTTTGCCGGCCATGCGGAGCTTGCCGGGTTGCTGCGCCCGGAGATCTGCAGGCGGCCGAGCGAGGCCCGGCGCAGCACGGCCTTGCGCAGATCCGCGCGCAGCAGGCTCGCACCGTTCAGCACCGCCTCCTCGAGATGCGCGCCGATCAGCAGGGATTCCGAGAGGTCTGCCATTTGCAGGTGGGCCCGCGCCAGCTGCGCACCGGAGAGATCGACGCGCCGCAGGATAGCGGCGCAGAGGAGGGCGTCGTTGAGGTCGACGTCGCGTAGGTCGCCGCCATAGAGCTCAAGACGCATGCCGTCACGACCCGATGATTGCATCCACATTCGGTGCGCCATGACCTGGGCCGGGAACGTCGAGGCTACATCGGGCGCCACCGTGAGGGCCGCCATGTCGGCACGTGCGAGGCGGCTCTCGTCGAGCTGCGCTCCGTTCAGGCAAGCGCCAGCGAGGTGGGCGCCATCGACGCGCGCATCCGTCAGGTTGGCGCGGCTGAGATCGCTGTCGCGCAGATCGGCCTCCGTCAGGTCGGCGCCGCTGAGGTCCGCCGCCGACAGGTCCGCGTTGCGCAGATCGGCCTTGTGCAGCTTCACGCCGCGCAGGCGGCACTTGCGCATGCGCGCTCCACGGCCGTCGATGCCGCTCATCTCCGAGCCGCTGAAATCGACCCCCTGGCTGCTACCGAGGGCGCGACTCGACATGGCCTCTCCGGTGAGCAGCTGACCGTCGCGGCAATCGGCGTTGCGCAACGCAGCACCGTTGAGGCGTGCGTCGCGCATGTTGGCGCCGCGCAGATCGCTCGACGCCAGATCGGCGTTGACCAGGTCTGCGCCGTCGAGGTTCGCCGCATAAAGATCGGCATCGCGTAGAACCGCGCCGCTGAAGATCGAGGAGGCGAGGTAGGCGCCGCTGAACTTGGCCCTGCGCAGATCGGCGCCGCTGAGATCACATCCTTCGAGCCGGCGCAGCGACAGATCAAGCCGCTGGCCGCCGGGTTTGGCCGCTAGCCAGGTGGAATGCAGATCAATCAGCCGATGGAGCTGCTGCGGCGACAGGACGCTGCCTATGTTCGGCGAGGCTCCGCTGCCATTCTGGCGCGTGTTCATGCCGCCCTCGTGGCTTGCTACGAGATCGGCTCAGGATATTTTGTATCTAATGAAAATCTTTTTAAAACTCTTGGTAAATGGGGATTCAGGTTAATCCCCAAGACGTTGGCTTTTCAGACTCAATCTTTTCGACGCTTGGCTTTTCTTGTGGTCATGGCCGCATCGAACGCCCGGCGCGCCCAGCGCCGCATCGTTTCCGGATCGTCGAATAGCTCTGCCGGGGCTTCCCAATACGACAGCGCCACCGTCTTCGACTGGCGGCGATAAACGAACGGCCGCGTGCCCGCTGCCTCGAAATCGCGCCGGCTGTGCTCGTCGACCTTGAAGTACAGCGTGTCGTCAGCGATCAGCGCGAAATGCACACCCCGGTAGTAGAGGCCATAGCCCCCGAACATCCGGCGCACCGAGAGCCCTCTCCAGCCGCTCAGCAGGTCGAGCACGTGGCCTATGAAGTCGGGAAGCACGGGCATGGGGAGTGGCAGAACCAGCGAACAAGTTTAACCATTTTTCCGGAAGGTCAGGCATTCTAGATGAAGTGAAAACTGCTGCGCTGCGGCACGGTCGGGAAAACACGAATGAAGCTGAGCGCACGGCGTTGGCGTACCAGCGCCATGGTCGGCACTACTATCGGGGCGCTCGTCCTGCTGCTCTGGGGCGGCCTAGCCTACGGGCTGTGGCGCAGCCGCGTCGACACGCTCGCCTACGCCGCTATGAACACGCAGCGCCTGACCCAGCTGATGGAGTCGCACGCGGCGCGTCTCTACGAGGGTGCCAGTCTCGTCCTGACTGCCGCCGAGAATTGGAGCCGCACCAACCCCGACGCCGATCTGCGTACGGACCCTGCGTTTCGCCAGTTCGCCAGCACGCTCGTCGCCGAGGCCAAGACCATACGTTCATTGGTCGTCGTGGATGCCTCGGACCGGGCCCACATGGTGATCGGCTCGCGCGTCGATACGGTCGTCTCGCTTCCCGACCGCGACCATGTCCGCGTCTGGTCGGCACCACGGCCGCACGAGCCCTATGTCGGCACGCCCGTGCGCAGCCGGTTCGACGGCGATTGGGTCCTGCCGGTGTCACTCTTGGTCGGCGCGGATGCGCCGCTGCGCACGGTCCTCGTCGTCGAGCTGAGTCTGGCGGCGATCAACGAGCTCTATCAATCGATCCTGGTCGGTCGCACCGATGCCGCGACCCTGCTGCGGACCGACGGCACGCTACTGACCCGGGTTCCCTTCACGGAGGGTAATGTCGGGCGGGTGTTTTCCAGTGGACGCATCTTCGTCCGCTACCTGCCGGTGAGTCCACGCGGGGTCTTCGACGAGGTGGTGGTCATCGACGGCACGCGCCGGCTGGTCGGCTATGCCCAGGTGGGTACTACGGATCTGCTCGTCGTCTTCTCGCAGCAGACGGAAGCAGCGTTGGCGGATTGGTGGCGCAGCCTTCAGCTATACATCGCCGTTTTTGTCCTGGTCAGCGTGGCGGTGATCGGCCTCGGCATCTATGTGGTGCGGCTGATCCGCCGCGACGAGACGCAGGCCCGAGCGCAACACGACGCGCTACTCGCGGCTGAGGCCGGCAGCCGTGCCAAGTCGACGTTTCTGGCGACGATCAGCCACGAACTGCGTACCCCACTCAATGCCATTCTCGGCTTTTCCGGGCTGCTTGCTGACCAGGCACATGGCCCCTTGGGCGCGCCGCAGTACCGGGACTATGCCGACGATATCCGGCGCAGTGGCACTTACCTCATGGATCTGATCGAGGACATGCTGGACGCGGTGCGGATCGAGGCCGGGGCCCTGAAACTGACGCCTGAGCCGACGGACCTGCAGACCGAGGTCGAGTCGGTTTTCGCTGCCTTGCGCTCGGAGTCTGAGCGCAAGCGTCTTGTTTGCACGGCGGAGGTCGCGCCGGACGTGCCGTTGCTGGAGATGGATCTGCGTGCCCTGCGGCGTATCTTGCTCAATCTTGTCGGCAATGCAGTGAAGTTCACGGAATCGGGGGGAGCGATCACCGTCGGCGGTACGCTAGACGGCACGCATGTTGTCCTGGCCGTCGGCGACACCGGCATCGGTATAGCACCTGAGAAGATCGGGTTGCTGGGACAGCCCTTCGTCCAAGTGGACGACAGCCTGGCACGGCGGCAC
This sequence comes from Alphaproteobacteria bacterium, assembly GCA_016869415.1. GTDB lineage: Bacteria > Pseudomonadota > Alphaproteobacteria > CACIAM-22H2 > CACIAM-22H2 > VGEI01. Next base: position 7,089 of record VGEI01000064.1, on the reverse strand, counting down.
ACCGGCTCGGGGCTGGGCCTGGCGATCTGCAAGGGCATGGCCGAGGCGATGGGCGGCGCGATAGAGATCGTCAGTCGCAAGGGGCAGGGCACGACTGTGACGGTGCGCCTGCCGGCTACACCGGCGCTGGGGGCTTCTGGCCAGCCGCTGCCCCGGCGGCCGGCGGCCTAGCAGGGGATCAGCCCCGCCACTTCTCGAAGAAGTCGTTGCCCTTGTCGTCGACGACCAGGAAAGCGGCGAAGTCGACGACGTCGATTTTCCACACCGCTTCCATGCCGAGCTCGGGGAAGGCCAGGCACTCGACCTTCTTGATATGCTTCTCGGCGAGAAGGGCGCCCTCGCCGCCGATCGAGCACAGGTAGAAGCCGCCGTGCTTCTTGCAGGCGTCGGTCACGACCTTGGAGCGGTTGCCTTTGGCCAGGGTGATGAAGCTGCCGCCAGCGGCCATGAACGGATCGACGAAGGAATCCATGCGGCCCGCCGTGGTTGGGCCGAAGGCGCCCGAGGCGTAACCGTCCGGCTGCTTGGCCGGGCCGGCATAGTAGACGACGAAGTCCTTGAAGTAGTCAGGCAGGGGCTCGCCCCTGTCGAGCGCCGCCTTGATCTTGGCGTGCGCGAGGTCCCGGGCCACCACGATCGGGCCGGTGAGCGACACACGCGTGGTGATCTTCAGGCCCGAGAGGGTCCGCCGGATCTCGTTCATCGGCTTGTTGAGGTCTATCTTGACCACGTCGCCGCCGAGCAGCGCCAAGTCGACCTCTGGCAGGTACTGCGCCGGGTTGGTCTCGAGCTGTTCGAGGAACACGCCTTCCCGGGTGATGCGGCCCTTGGCCTGGCGGTCGGCGGCGCAGGATACGCCGATGCCGATAGGCAAGCTCGCACCATGGCGCGGCAGCCGTATAACACGCACGTCGTGGCAGAAATACTTGCCACCGAACTGGGCGCCGATGCCGCTGCTCTGCGTCAGCTTGTGGACGCGCTCTTCCATGGCGCGGTCACGGAAGGCTTGGCCGAACTTGTTGCCTTGCTCGGGCAGCCCGTCGAGGTAGCGCGTCGAGGCGAGCTTCACGGTCTTGAGCGTAAATTCGGCCGACGGACCGCCGATGACGATGGCCAGGTGGTAGGGCGGGCAGGCCGCAGTGCCGAGCGACTTGATCTTGTCGTCGAGCAACTTGATCAGATCCTTGTCGTTGAGCTTTGAGGGCGCTTCCTGGAAGAGGGAGCTCTTGTTGGCTGAGCCACCGCCCTTGGCGATGAACAGGAAGTCGTACTCGTCGCCGTCTGTGGCATAGACTTCGATCTGGGCCGGCAGGTTGTCGCCGCTGTTCACCTCCTTGAACATCTCGAGAGGCGCGAGCTGGCTGTAGCGCAGATTGCGCTCGGTGAAGGTCTTGTACACGCCGCGTGCCAGCGCCTCGTCGTCGTTGCCGCCAGTCCACACCTGCTGGCCCTTCTTGCCCATGACGATGGCGGTCCCGGTATCCTGGCACATCGGCAGGATTCCGCCGGCCGAGATGCAGGCGTTCTTCAGCAGGTCGTGGACGACGAATTTGTCGTTGGCGGAAGCCTCGGGATCTTCGAGAATGGTGCGCATCTGCTGGAGGTGGCTGGGTCGCAGCAGGTGCGAGATGTCGCGGAAAGCCTCGGCCGCCAGCAGGGTGAGCGCGGCAGGCTCTACCTTGAGCACCGGCTCGCCGCCGAATTTTGTCTCCGACACGTGATCGGCCGTGACCTTGCGATACGCCGTCGTGTCCTCGCCAAGGTCGAATAGGTCGCGAAAAGCGAACTCGGGCATCGGAGAGTCTTTCTCTGCTAGGGCTTGGGGGCGCGCCTGCTTACTTCTTGCGCGCGTCGGATTTACGGAAAGCGTCGAGCGTCACCACGCGGGAACTGGCATCGGCAGCGGGTGACTCTGCCGCTTGGCCGGCGGCTGCCGTGGTCGCTGGCGGCAGCAGGGGTGCGTCAGCGACCGGCGGGTCGGCCACAGAGAACTGCAGGCCGAACTGCACCGAGGGATCGACGAAGGCGCTGACCGAGGCCCAGGGCACCACCAGACGCTCGTGTTGGCCGTTGAAGCTGAGGGTAACAGCGAGACCGCTGTCGCTGACCTCGAGGCCCCAGAACTGATGCTGGAGCACGATGGTCATCTCCTTCGGGTGCTTCTGCCGCAGGTGATCGGCGAGCTGCGCGCCGGGATAGTCGGTGCGGAAGGTAATGTAGAAATGGTGTTGGCCGGGGAGCCCGCGCTGGGCGGCGATGTTGAGCGACTTGCGCACTACGCTGCGTAGCGCGTCCTCGGTGAGGAGCTGGTAGTTCAGCGGATCGTCCGACACCTTGACCTCGACTTGCCTCAGCTGCGGCTCCGGGCCACGCCTTGAATTCAGTGGGGGGCTTCTGTTGCCCGGCGCCCCCCGAGCCGCGCTACTTTAGATACTCTTTATCCCGTGAGGGATATCAAGCAGCCTTGGTAGCGAGAGCAACGTTGTCGTTGGCATCTCTAGATTGGCCCGATAACGGCGGAACCATGCCGGGCAAACTTCGCATCTTTCCCCGTACGTCGATCCTAAGTCGCCCCCGCCGTAAGGCCGCCGGGCCGGCGACCTGGCCGTAGCTTCGCGGCGGCGAATGGTGGAGGCGCCGGGCTCTGCCCCCGGGTCCGTAGCGGCTATTGCATGCGCCATTTATCGCCATAGTCGGTTTCCCGACGCTGTGAATATAGGCGCTTTGCCCCCCTCTTGGAAGGGCAGGGGGTTGGCGGCGCTGTGGGTAAAACCCTGACGTAAAAGAAAAACGGGCCGCACCGGAGGGTGCGGCCCGAGTCAACAGGGAGGCGTCAATGACCCGGGTCAGGGACCCGGGGACCGGCGGCCAGGGGGAGGAATAGGCCGCCTATCCAGTTTTCAGGATACGACCTAAGTCTTAAATCAACCCTTAGATGCTGGGCCTTTTTTGGCACCGATATCAAGGGTGTACGTAAGGGTCCCGGGCCGCCAGAATGGTGCCCATGGATCGGACGACCGCCCTCGTCGTGGTGCTGGTGCTGTACGTAGCACCGCTGCTGCACGTCTTGGTTTCGCCTGCGGCCGGCAGCTTCCGGCCGCCGCCCGGTTCGCGCTGTCCGATGGGCCCGCGCCTCGGCTGGATCGTCATGGTGCTGCTGCTCGGGCCGCTCGGCTGGCTGATGTTCGTGACGCGCAAGCGGCGTCAGCGCAGCGGCTAGTTACTTCTTGAAGAAGGCGTCCGCGGCGGCGCGGTGTCCCTGTTTGCTCTTGATCACGGCGCGGGCGCGTTCGATCTCGGCATTGAGATTGGCGATGTACGCGTTGAGTTCCTCGACGCCCCAGGTCGACAGGTCGCGCGGCTTGGGCGGCTGCTTGCGCGGCTCCAGATCCTCGAATTCCATGGGCGCCTCCCGCTCTTGTCAGGCTGCCGCCTGACGTTTAGACCTGCACCCCGATTTTACCAAAAACACAGCTGGAGTGCCGATGACCTCCGTACCGGCGACCATGACCTGCGTCGAGATCTCCACGCCCGGCGCACCCGACGTGCTGAAGCCGGCGACCCGGCCCACGCCGAAGCCCGCCGCCGGCGAGGTTCTGGTGAAGGTGGAAGCCGCCGGCGTCAACCGGCCGGACGTGCTGCAGCGCTACGGCAAGTATCCGCCGCCGCCGGGCGCCTCCGACCTGCCGGGGCTTGAGATCGCCGGCACCGTCGTGGCTCTGGGCGACGGCGTCACGCAGTTCAAGACTGGCGACGCGGTCTGCGCGCTGGTCTCGGGCGGCGGCTACGCCGAGTATTGCACGGCGCCGGCACCCCAATGCCTGCCGGTGCCCAGGGGCTTGTCGATGGTCGAGGCGGCGGCGGTGCCGGAGACCTTCTTCACCGTGTGGACCAATGTCTTCGATCGCGGACGCCTGAAGGCAGGCGAGATCTTCCTCTGCCACGGCGGGGCGAGCGGCATCGGCACGACGGCCGTTCAGCTTGCCCGAGCCTTCGGCTCTCGCGTCTTTGCTACCGCCGGTACCGACGAGAAGTGTGCCGCGGTGACCAGGCTCGGCGTCGAGCGGGCGATCAACTACAGGACCGAGGATTTCGTCGCCGTGGTCAAGGAACTGACCAAGAGCGATCCCAAGGGCGAGGGCACCGACCTGATCCTCGACATGGTCGGCGGCGACTATGTGGCGCGCAACCTGCAGCTGGCCCGGCTCGAGGGGCGGATCGTGCAGATCGCCTTCCTCAAGAGCCCGAAGGTGGAGCTCAGCCTCGATCCCCTGATGCGCAAGCGCCTGACCCTCACGGGCTCGACCCTGCGTGCCCGCTCGGTGGCCGAGAAGGGCGCGGTGGCTGCGGCAGTGAAGCAGAATGTCTGGCCGCTACTCGAGGCGGGCAAGGTCAGGCCGGTGATTCACGCTACCTTCCCGTTGGCCCAGGCGGTGGACGCGCACCGCACCATGGAGGCCGACACCCATATCGGAAAGCTGGTGCTCAAGGTCAGCTAAAGCCCTTTGACCCGGCCGGGGGGCGCCTATATAAGGTGGCGCATCCCGAAATTATGCGGTTCTGGTTGTTTTCCTTAAGGGAAACAAAGGCTGGGACCCTGTCTGGAGAAGCTTCCTATGACACTCCCGCTCATGCCCAAGGCGACCGCGGTCTGGCTGGTGGAAAGCACCTCGCTGTCCTTCGAGCAGATCGCCGAGTTCTGTGGCATGCATCCGCTCGAGGTCCAGGGCATCGCCGATGGCGAGGTAGCAGTCGGCATCGTCGGCCTCGACCCGATCGCCAGCGGCCAGCTCACCCGCGAAGAGATCGTGCGCGTCGAGGGTGACCGCGCCGCCCGTCTGCAACTCGCCAAGTCGGAGCTGCCGGAGCTGCAGGCCCGTGCCGCCAAGGGCGCCAACTACACGCCGGTGTCGAAGCGCCAAGACCGGCCGCACGCCATTGCCTGGCTGCTGCGCCATCATCCCGAGCTGGCGGATGCTCAGATCCGCCACCTCGTCGGCACGACCAACGCGACGATCCAGAAGATCCGCGACCGCTCTCACCCGGAGACGCCGAACCTCAAGCCGCGCGATCCGGTGGCGCTCGGCCTGTCGACCCAGGCGCAGCTCGATGAGGCGATCGAGAAGGCGCATCGCAGCGCCATGCGCGCCAAGAAAGAGGCGGAGCGCCAGGCAAGGCGTGCGGCCAAGGCGCTGGCCGCGGCGGAGGCTGCCAAGCAGGCTGACGCGGCCAAGGCCGCGGCGGAGCTTGACGCCGCCACCAACGATGCGTTGGCCGGCACCGAGGCGGCAGCGGCGCCGGCCGCCGAGAGGACGCCCGAGGGCCAGAGTCAGTCGTAAGGCTCAGCCCCCCTTCTTCAATCGGGAATGGGCACGACGTAGTTGAGGGCGAGCCGGCCACCGTCGGGATAGACCGTCTGGCCGGTCATGTAGGACGCCTCGTCGCTGGCCAGAAATACGGCGACTGAGGCGATTTCCCCGACCTCGCCCAGCCGCCCGAGCGGTGTGCGCATGAAGATGCGGCGCTTGGCTTCCTCGCTCGACATCACGGCCTTGCGCGCCAGCTCGGTGCCGATCGTGCCCGGGCCGATGGCGTTGACGCGCACGCCGTGCGGCGCCAGGGCCAGTGCCATCACCTTGGTCAGCTGGTTCACGCCACCCTTGGAGACGACGTAGGGAATCTGGTTGGGGATGGCCAGGACCGCGTTGACCGAGGACATGTTGACGATGGCGTAGCTGCCTTTCTTCGGCTTTCCCTGCTTCTTCATCTGGCGGGCGACGGCCTGGCCGACGAGAAAACAGCCTTTCAGGTTCACCCGCAGCACGCGGTCGAAATCCTTCTCTTCGATGTCCAAGAACTCCGCCGTGTGGATGATGCCGGCGTTGTTGATCAGGATGTCGACCCGGCCCCATTGGAGTACGGTAGCCCGCACTAATGCCTGGGCCTGGGTGGCATCCCCGACGTCACAGACGACGAAACGGGCGTTGCGCCCTAGTTTCTTTGCCGCCATCTTGCCGCGCGTGGCGTCGACGTCCGAGAGCATGACCCTGGCGCCCTCGCGCAGCAGGGCCTGGGCGCAGGCGAGCCCGATGCCGCCGGCGGCTCCCGTGACGATGGCGATCCTGTTCTTGAGACGCATGCTGTTCCCCTTGCCGCGTGACGCTGCACCTACATTGCCGCGAGTGAGATGAGCGGCACAACCCTGAACACCCGATGGTACGGTCTGGTAGTATCGGCGCACGGAGGAATGCCATGGTCGACAGCCTGACTCGCGAGCGTAAGCCACAGGCCAAACGCCGCTCCGCCTCTCTCTATCAGCCGACGCAGGAAGGCCGGATCTTCCCGGTCGAGCCGGAATTCTCCAATCTCACCGAGGAGCGGCTGCATCTCAAGCAGCGCCTGGCCGCTGCCTGCCGGGCCTTCGCGCTGGAAGGGTTCGATTACGGTTTCGCCGGCCACCTCACCATCCGCGATCCGGAATTCCCGGAGCTCTACTGGACCAATCCGATGTGCATCCATTTCAACCAGGTGAAGGTCTCGAACCTGATCCTGGTGGATCATTCGGGTAAAGTTGTGGAGGGTGAGTATGCGGTCAACCGCGCCGGCTTCGTGCTGCATGCCGCGGTGCATCAGGCGCATCCCGACATCCTCGCCATGTGCCATGCCCATACGGTCTACGGCACGGCGTTCGCGGCCCTCGGCCGCCCTCTTGAGCCGATCTCGCAGGATGCCGCCGCCTTCTTCGAGGACCACGTGGTGATCAAGGACGAAGCTGGCCAAGTGGCGGTGGAGGAGGAGGCAGGTCCCAAGGTTGCCGAGTGGTTCAGGGGCGTGAAGGCCGCTATCCACCAGAACCACGGCCTGCTCACCGCCAGCCGGCACAGTATCGAGGCTGCTGCCTTCTGGTTCATCGCGCTCGAGCGTTGCTGCCGCCAACAGCTGATGGTCGAGGCTACGGGCACGAAGCCAGCACTCGTCAGTCCGGAACGCTCACGCTACAGCCGCGAACACGTCGGCAGCGAGTACATCGGCTGGCTGCACTTCCAGACCATCTGGGACAACCTGGTCAAAACGCAGCCGGGTATGCTC